>PLCI01000072.1:0-8957 GCA_003135595.1 Acidimicrobiaceae bacterium
AAGACCAAGACCAAGACCAAGACGCCTACATGTAGTAGGAGCCGTCCTGGGTGCACATCTGCCGGCGCTCTAGGCTCTCGCACTCATGGCACGAGGGCTTGCGCCTCGTCTGCGCGGACTCGTAGTGCTCGGTCGGCCAGTCCTTGCAGTTCGAGCAGCAGTGCCATCGATGCGTGCCGTTGCCCTCGCGTCGTCGAAACTCTGCTTTGGCCACCGCAACCTCCCTCCGTGCCCGGCGCCGACTCCTCGCCAGACGTCCAATTCTCGCGCAATCCAGCACGTCGCATTCGCCACCCGCCCGTTGACGGGCGGTGACTCGGACCGATTGGAACGGACTTCGAGATCCCCGGCAAGGGGCGATCCGCGGTGCCCTAGTCGTAGCTCAGCGAGGAGTACCAGTCGCCGCGTCCCTGTGGCGTGAGATCAAGCAGGTGCCACGTTGGGCACAACAGGTCGATACCTCGCTCGTGGGCACGCTCGTCGAGATGGGGTGAGCCCGTGTAGAAGTGCCGGACCGCACCATCCCGGCCCTTCGTGAAGACCGAGACCCTCGAATCCTGGTTGCCCTCCTCGTCTTCGCTGCCGAGGTCGAGCTTGAACGTGCTCGAGCCCGCGGAGAGGAGCCGCAGGTTGTTCCAGGCTCGACGCCGCCCGTGCTCGCGCAAGGCGGCGATGGACGACGCGGCGACGATCGCGAGATCGGCATTCTGGTTGAGGTGCGGGGCGATGGCATTGAAGCCGTCGACCCACATCGTGCACATCGGACAGGGGTCGGTCTGGGC
This sequence comes from Acidimicrobiaceae bacterium, assembly GCA_003135595.1. Classification (GTDB taxonomy): domain Bacteria; phylum Actinomycetota; class Acidimicrobiia; order Acidimicrobiales; family RAAP-2; genus Palsa-459. The sequence continues at coordinate 783 of PLCI01000072.1, forward strand.
CTTCCCGTACATCAGGTGGTACACGATCAGCGGGCGATCGGAGCCCGAGAACAAGTCCGCGAGACGCCGTTCGTGGACCTCGGCGTCAGCGGCGTGCGCGTCGCTCGATCCTTCGAGGAATGTGTAGTCATCGAGGACCGGCCCGGACGGGAGCTGCCGTCGAAGCTTGGCAACTTCTTCGAGCTGCCGCATGAGCTCGAACTCGGCGACACGGAGCGCCTCGCGTGCGGCGGCGTACTCCTGCGACTCGGACGGCAGGTTGGTGTAGCGCATGGTTCCCCTTTCCAGGATGACCGTAGGCACGGAGGTCTCTGGAGCGCCACCCCGACAGGTCGACGTCACGAATCTAAGGGTACGTGCACGAGGAATCTGACTCGTTGGGTCCGTGCGGCTAGCCCTCCGTCGAGGGGGGACGGCGCTGCCCAGCTACCTTGAGGCTCCGCACTGCACCAGCTTCTCCGTCCCAGGAATCACGGTCGCCGTCGTACTCGGCTGGACGCGGTACTGGAAGCAGAGCGTCTCGCGCCCCTGCGGGGCAGTGAGGGAGACCTCGCGAGTTTGAATGGGCGAGTAGGAGTGCTCAATGATTCCGAGATAGATCGAGAACGATGTCATTGCAACGCTTAACAGCACGCCGACACTTGCAATCACACGAATTGACACTCAACCTCCTCTCGCCTGACGGACATTATCTGAGGTTGTCATTTGCCGTCCAGTGCGAATCCTCCGACAGATGAACGCGGTGTGTCAACTTCGTGAGCATCTCCGGGGCGTTGGCGTCCTCGCAGCACCGCACGGCGCGCCCCGCACTGGAACGGAGTTGAAACACCTTGTTAGACAGGGCCGAGCGGGTCACCGTCTCTCGCAGCGGCTCCCGTTCCGGCATGCCGTGTCGCGCACGCGGCGGCGATCCGGAGCGCGACTCAGCGCGCTCCTCGGCTCGATGCTCTCGCCCGCAATCACCACTTCAGACCCGAATGGAATTCCAGGCAGCTCGATCGCACGTCCAAATAGCGACATCGCCTGACGAGCCACATCGCCATGCGATGCCTCCTTTCGGAGGGTGACTTCCCACATGATCGACACCTCCGGGTCCTGCCTTCTTGAGGGCATCACGCTTCAGTCAGTCAGGTATTGGCGACCGAATCGGGCGCTTGGCTCGGAGGTCCGGAGGGCCGAGAGCGCCAGCGTCGGAGCCTGCGGGCGGAGCCACGAGTCGTCGCACCGCACCTGAGGATCGCTTTGCCTGGTCGACCTTAAAGTGACACCGCGTCGCGGTAGCGTTGTGTAAATGCGTCGCCTGCCAGAGGAAGACCCTGGCAGTCCCGATCTGCGGTCGCCTATTCGCTACGTCTGGTGGCTCGCCACGCTCCAATGGCGCCTGCTCGCCGGGGGCACCTTCTTCGGCATCCTGTGGATGGTCTCGCAGGCACTCGTGTTCGTCGCCATCGGCGAGGCCCTCGGCAGTGGCGACAAGGATCCTCGTCTTGGCACGCTGCTCTTGTGGTCAGGCGTCGTCGTCGGGCTCGGCTGCGTGCAGGCGTTCAGCGGCAGGATGCGCCACCAATACGCAGTGACGAACTGGCTGGTTGCGTCGTACCGCTCGATCCAGCTCCTTGGACGCCACGCGGCCAACACCGGGCCGGCGCTCCCCGCCGCCATCCCCTCTGGCGACGTCGTAAACACCGTTGCCTCCGACGCGATCCGAGTCGGCGGGATGTTCGACGTCTCGGCACGATTCGCCGGCGCCGTCGTCTCGTGGCTCGTGATCGCCGGGATCCTCCTCGCGTCGAACATCGAACTCGGTGTCATCGTGCTCGCTGGCGTCCCCGTCCTCATGATCCTCACCGTGCCGCTGATGCGACCGCTGCACTCAACCCAGGCAGTGCAGCGCGAGGTGGTGGGCAAGCTCACCGCCCTCGGCGCGGACACGGTCGCAGGCCTTCGCATACTGCGGGGCGTGGGCGGCGAGGACGAGTTCCTGGGCCGCTACCGGGCAAAGAGCGACGTGGTCAGGCGCGCCGGCAACCGGGTTGCGTCGCCCCAGGCACTGCTCGAGTCCGGACAGGTGCTCTTGCCGGCGATGCTGGTGGCCGCGGTCACCGTTCTCACGGCGCGCGACGTCATCGGTAATTCCCTCGGTCCGAAGCAGATGATCACGTTCTACGGACTGAGCGCGTTCCTCACGATGCCGTTGCGCACGGGGATCGAGGGCATCATCGCCGCCACTCGTGGGCTCGTCGGCGCACGCAAGGTGATCACGGTCCTCGCCGTGCACCCGTGGACGTCGACGCCGGCCGCACCGGCGCCGTCGCCCGCGGTCGGCGGTTCGCTTCGCGATCCGGCGTCGGGATTCGAAGCGGCCGGCGGGCGGGTCACCGCACTCGTCACCGAGACCCCCGAGGAGGCCCAGTCGATCGCCGACCGTCTCGGTCGCTTCACGCCGCCCGGACCCTCGACTCGGAGCGCCGCCTCGCTCGGTGGAGTGCCCCTCGAGGATCTCGATCTCGATGAGGTGCGCGCGCGCGTGGTCGTGAGCGACGTGGATCCGAGGCTGTTCACGGGTCCGCTCCGCGAGGAGCTCGCCCCCCACGCCCGGCGCAGCGACGCTGAGATTCTCACGGCCATCGAGCAAGCGAGCGCAGAAGACGTGCTCGACGCACTCGCGAACGGCCTCGACACGGACGTCGAGGAGCGGGGACGGAGCTTCTCGGGCGGGCAGCGCCAGCGACTGGCGCTCACAAGGGCGCTCCTCATGAATCCAGAGTTCCTCGTGCTCGTAGAGCCCACGTCTGCGGTGGACACCCACACCGAGGGCCGGATCGCGGGGCGACTCCGCGAGGCACGTGGCTGCAACGGGACGATCGTCGCCACCACCAGCCCGCTGCTCTTGGAGCGCGCGGATCACGTCGTGTTCATCGCCGAAGGCGTGGTCGTCGCCGCGGGACCCCACGCCGAGCTGCTCGACACGGTGCCCTCCTACCGAGCGCTCATCCTGCGGGGGAACAACGCATGAGCATGCTCCCGATCGCGACGTCCCGGCAGGTCCGCTCGCACGGGCTCACGCTTGTCCGCAGCCATCGGCGCGAGCTCGTCACGATGCTTTCGCTCTACGGGCTCGCGGCGGTCGCCGGCCTCGTCGGTCCGTGGGTGATCGGCCAGCTGACCCAGGACATCCGCAACGGTGCCCTCACGATCGGTCGCGCGGACGTACTGGTCGGGATCCTGTTCGGCGCCGCCGTGATCCAAAGCGTGTTCACCTTCTTGTCGCGCCGGCGCAGCTACGTCCTCGGTGAGACCGTGTTCGCCCGCCTTCGCGAGGAGTTCCTCGGCCACGTCCTCGGGTTGCCACTCTCGACGGTCGAGCGAGCGGGCACCGGCGACCTGCTCAGTCGCACCACGAACGACATGGACGCGCTGTCNNACGTTCGTCGCGATGGCCATCGTGTCCCCGCTCGCCTCGCTCGGAGTCTTCGCCGCCGCACCGATCCTGTACCTCTCCACGCGCCGGTACCTCCGCTACGCACCGGCGGGCTACCTGCGAGAGCGGGCTGCCTACGCGACGATGTCCGGCACCATCTCAGAGACCGTCGAGGGTGCCCGGACGGTTGACGCGCTGCGGCTCTCCACGCGCCAGGCAACCCGCGTCGACGCCGACCTGTCAGAGGCCTACGACGCGGAGATGTACACGCTGGCGCTCCGGCTCCGCTGGTTCCCGTCGGTCGAGTTCGCCTACACGCTGGCCGTCGCCGCGACCCTCCTGTGGGGCGGCTTCCTCGCACTGCACCACGTGATCGGGATCGGCGCGGCGACGAGCGACACCATCTATGCCGTCGCCCTCATGGACCCCGTCGACCGAGTGATCTCCTGGCTCGACGAGCTGCAGGTCGGCTCGACGTCGATGGCGAGGCTGATCGGTGTCGCCTTCGTCGAGGACGATCGCGCCCCGACCGGCGAGACCCCGGTCGACGAGCGGATCGAGGCGCGGGACGTCCGCTATGCCTACCGCGAGAACCATGACGTGCTGCGGGGCGTGTCCCTCGATCTCTCGCGGGGCGAGCGTGTCGCGGTGGTCGGGCCATCGGGGGCCGGCAAGTCGACGCTCGGGCGCCTCCTCGCGGGCGTCGACCGACCGCGCACCGGCACGGTCGAGGTCGGCAGCGTGAACCTGGTCGACCTCGACCTCGACGACCTGCGGGGCCACGTCGCGCTCGTGACCCAAGAGCACCACGTCTTCATCGGCACGCTGGCGGACAACCTCCGCCTTGCCAAGCCCGACGCCACGTCTGCAGAGCTCTGCTCGGCGCTCGAGGCCGTCGACGCGCTCGAGTGGGCATCCCAGCTTCCCGAGGGGCTCGAGACCGAGCTCGGCACGACCGGCTTCCCGCTGTCGCCATCCCAGGCCCAGCAGCTCGCGCTTGCTCGACTGGTCCTTGTCGACCCGCACACGCTGATCCTCGACGAGGCGACGAGCCTCCTTGACCCGCGGGCTGCCCGCCACCTCGAGCGCTCGCTCTCGGCGGTCCTTGCGGGCCGCACCGTCGTCGCGATCGCGCACCGGCTGCACACCGCCCATGACGCAGACCGCGTGGCGGTCGTCGCTGACGGCCTCATCATCGAGCTCGGGACGCACGAGGAGCTGCTCTCGAGCGGCGGGGAGTACGCCGCGCTCTGGGCGTCGTGGCGAAATGACCACGGGGGCGACGTGGTCCAGCCGTGACGGGCTCGAGAGCCACCCTCGATCCGGCCGCTGCGGCGCGGTGCGCCTTCCGCGTCGTGCTCGAGCACGACGCCGTCGCGCCCGCGGCACGGACCGTCGAACGTGACGAGGCCGTGCTCCGGCGGACCGACGCCGCCGCGGCCCATCGCCGGGCGGTCGCGCATCAGCTTCTCGAGGCCCACGGGCTCCGGGCGGCCGACGCGGCGCGTGACACGGCCCGGACGCTCGAGGCGATCGCCTCGAAGGACCTCGACCTCATCGTCTCGCCCAGCTTGCCGAGAGACGCCGCGGGTCGGCGCCACGGCGCGCCGGCCCTCCTGATCGCGCACCGAGAGGGCGCCGCGACGAGCTGGCTGCCCGTCGACGTGCACAACCACTTCGTGACGGCCGCGGGAACCGGGTCGTTCCTCGCCGCGGCGCTGGACGCGCCGGACCTCGCGCACGCCGAGGCCCGCCCTGGCTTGCGGCTGCGCAAGGGAGGGGCATGGCGGATCGATCTTCTCCGCCTCGCACACCACCACCGCCACCTCGAGTCACTCGGGCTCTCGGGCCCGGCTCGCCCCTATGCGGGGATCGTCGACCGGAGCTCGACGCTGTGGTGGTTCGCGCTCGACGACACCGTGGACGACGCGAGCTCCGCGCTGACCCTCTACGACGCGCGGTTCGCCGAGCGCATTGGCCTGCTCGCCGCGACCGAGGCGCGCAACGCACGGCCAGCGCTGCCCCAGCCTGGCGCCGCCTGGTGGCACCGCGAGTGCGAGTCGTGCCCCTTCCGCGGGCACTGCCACGCCACGCTCGCCGCGACCGACGACGTGAGCCTGGTGCGCTTCACCGACGGACCCGACCAGACGCTGCTGCGGGCGGTGGGCATCACGACTCGCCGCGGACTCGCTGCGGTCAGCCTCAACGACGTGGCACTCGGCGTCGCGACGCGCGACGAGCCGAGCGACGCGCGGACCCCGACTGGCGTCGCGCTCGGCAGGCAGGTCCGCGACGCCGCCCGACTCGTGCGTCGGGCGCGAGTCGAGGTGGGCGGCGCCTTGCTGCGGCTCGCACCGGGCGAGCTGCTCGACGCGCGGCGGCGAGACGTCGAGATCGACTTCGACATGGAGAGCTACAACAACGTGACGTACCTCTGGGGCGCCCTTGTGACCTCGCGGTGCCGCGTCATGGGGATCGAGGACGGCTACCGCTCGTTCGCAGAGTGGGGCGATCTCACGCCCCGCTCGGAGGCCGAGCTGTTCGTCGGGTTCTTCGAGTGGCTGTCTCGGACCGTCGCGCGCGTGCTCGCCGAGGGCAGGTCGGTCGGGCTCTACTGCTTCTGGGAGCACGCCGAGCTCGCCCAGGTGCGGCGCGCCATGGCCTCAGGCGTCGTCGGGCTGCCGACGCCTGAGGCGCTCAGCGCCGTGCTCGGGCCGCAGCTGATCGACGTGCACGAGCTCGTGACCACCCAGATCCAGACCGCGGGGCCAGCGGGCCTCAAGGTGGTGGCGTCGGCCGCCGGCTTCTCCTGGCGCGACGAGGCCCCGAGCGGCGAGGCGTCGATGGCGTGGTACGAGGACGCGCTCGGCGACGACGAGGTGGTCGCGGGCGCCGCGATGGCGAGGATCCTCGCCTACAACGAGGACGACTGCCGCGCGACGCGGTCGCTCCGTGACTGGCTGGAGGGTCCCGCTCGCGATCTGGCGCACGTCGAGGATGCCCGACCGACCGACTTCTAGGCTCGCTCCCCATGGCCACGACGGGAGGTCCGCCCGTGCTGTCACGGACCGAGCTCGTCGCGTGGCGCCGGCGTCTCCTGCACGGCGACTGGCGCGTCGTGGATCTCGAGCTCTTCCAGGTCCTGGTCGCCCTCCTCAACGTGGCGACGGTGCTCCTCGCCGCCGTGCTGGTCGTCGCGATGACCCGCACGGACGGCAACGTGCGGATCTCGGTCCTGTTCGTCGCGGCCCTCGTCGTCGGTCTCGTCCTCATCCGAGCCGGCGCGCGGACGGGGCTGCACGCCGCCGAGCGGCGGACCGCGGCGATGGCCGCTGCCTCTGCTCGGACCGAGATGCTCGACGCCATCGGTCGCGGTGCCCCGGTGCGGGCCGGCGTCGCCTCCACGTTCGTCGCGCGAAGCGCCGTCGACGTGGGGGTCTTCTTGTCCCGCGCACTGCCCGCGCGGGTCGCGGCTGTCTGGGTGCCGGTCATGGTCCTCGTGTTCATCGGGCTGATCGACCCCCTCTCTGCAGGCATCGCGGCAGCGGTCGCGCTCGTGGTGCCGGCTGTCCTGATCGTCCTCGGACGCCGCGCCGCAGCAGAGGCTGAGTCCGGGCTCGCACGCCTCCGCTCGCTCGGCGGTCGCGCGCTCGAGCTGCTCGACGGCGCCGTGGAGCTGCGGGCGCTCGGCGCCGTCGAGCGGGGTACAGACGAGCTGGCCGCGGCAACGGCGCGCATGGTCGAGTCGACGCGGCGCTCGCTGCGCCTCGGCCTCATGTCGGCGACGAGCCTCGACGTGCTCGCCGCGGCGGCCGTCGGCCTCGTGGCGATGGTGGACGGCTTCAGGCTGCTGGATGGCACGATGGGCCTCGGCCATGGGCTCGCCGCCGTGCTGCTCACCGTCGAGGTCTTCGCGCCGCTTCGAGCAGCGGGTGCTGCCTTCCACGCGGGGGCCGACGGGCGTGCTGCGCTCGCCATGCTCGCCGCGGCGAGCGCGGCGGCGACCCCGAGGCGACCCGAGCCCACGACACCGCTGCCCGCGATCGCGTCGGCACCCGCGCTCGTGTGGGCGTCCGGCGTCGCACTCGTCGCCGTCCCCGGGGGCCCCGTCGTGGTAGGCGACCTCTCCTTCGAGGTTCCCGCTGGTGGCGCGCTCGTCGTCACCGGTCCGACGGGATCGGGGAAGTCGACGCTGCTCCGTGCCCTGATGGGCGCGCCACTGGTCGCTGACGGCGAGCTGCGGCTCGGGAACGCCAAGCCTGCGGTGCTCTCGCCACGTCAGCGCAGCGCGATGCTCAGCATCGTCGAGCAGCACCCGCTTGTCGTCGCCGGCACGATACGGGAGAACCTGGAGCTCGGCACGCCGGGCGTGGACCTCGGCGCGATCACCGACGCGATCGAGCGGTGCGGGCTCTCGCCGCTCGTCGCGCGTTCGGCGCTCGGGCTCGACCAGCAGGTGGGCGAGGAGGGTCGGCTGCTCAGTGCGGGTGAGCGAGCGCGACTCGCGCTCGCTCGCGCGGTGCTCCGCGAGCCCGGCGTGCTGCTCCTCGACGAGATCGNNCTGCGGGTGACCCTCGGCGGGTTCCTCGCGTCGCGCACGGTCATCGAGGCCGCCCACGAGCGACCGCTGCTCGTGAGCTCGTCGCGACTGCATCTCGGATCGCTCCTGGTGGCGTCGTGAGCGCGAGGCCGTCCGACGTGCTCGTCGCCACGCTTCGCCGGGGCGCCCCTGCTCGCCGCGTCGTGACGCGAGC
>PLCI01000072.1:9033-9153 GCA_003135595.1 Acidimicrobiaceae bacterium
GAGCGTGGCGACGTGGTCACCCTCGCGCATCGCCGCCGCGAGGACGGGCGACCTGCTCGCGCGGTGCCTCGAGGACACGGACCGCCTCCAGGACCTCTGGGTCAGCGTCCTCGTCCCCGC
>PLCI01000057.1 GCA_003135595.1 Acidimicrobiaceae bacterium
AAACCGAGCGGGTTGGGACTCGCCGAGGGCGGGATCGCCACGTTCAGCCGCAGCATGTCCGCCTTGGTCGGACCGGTGTAGTTCTGGAACCCCGGGAACAAAGGTGGCACCCCCGTGAGGAGGACGGCGTCGAGGTCGGGTCGTGTGTTCGACGCGTTCGCCGTGTACGCGGCCAGGTTCGGGAACACACCGGGGTACAGGACGTTGAGCAGGCCGGCCAGCGAGGGGTGGTCGTAGTACTGCGAGAACTGGCCGTCGCCGGACGGCGACTGGGTGTTCCAGTAGTCCTTCTGCCCCATCGGGATGATGACCTCGTTGATAAGCGGGTTCCCGAGGCGCGACACCTGCATCCAGGGGCCGGCGTTGTCGCGGGGGAAGTCGTACATCCGGCCCTTCTGGCGGCTGGCCGTCGTCCACACGCCGATCGTGGCCAAGGGATCGGTGTAGCTCGACGGCTCCACGCCGTGGTGCGTCAGGTCCCGAATCGGGATCTGCATCGCGATGCTGTGGACGTTCAAGCTGGCGAGCGAGTTGATCCCCGCCGTCGCTGCCCCCTTTAAGAGGAAGTCGGGGTGGAACGGGCGAAGGTCGCCGAGGTCGAAGACCGAGCCGAGATCAACGTAGAAGCCGTCGGCGCGCTGTCCCGCGAAGAAGGTGCTCGATCCCACGGTGTGCGTCGCCTGCTTGGTGAGCGAGGCGTAGTCCGGGATCGAGTTCGAGCCGACGTTGCACGGCGGGCATGCGAGCCACTCCGCGACCACGCGAGTGCCCGACCGGTCGATGCGGGTGACGCGGAAGAACTGCTTTCGGTTCCAGGTCGTGTCCGAGAGGTGCTTGATCTGGCCCGTGTTGTACAAGAAGATGTCGTTCGGGCCCTCGTCGGTCAGCAGTGTGAAGAACTGGAACTGATAGGTGATGTCGGCATCACCATTGCCGTCGTTGTCGATGTGGATCTGGTAGAGGACGTCGTCGCCGAACTCGTAGAAGTTGGGTCCTCCTGCGGGCTGCTGGAGCGGGACGTAGTTCGCGATGATCGTGACGGTCTCGGGACTGTCAGGGCTCACGAACGCGTAGAGGTCCGAGCTGTCTGCGACCGGGTCCTTGGAGATCTCTGGTGCTTCTCTGTGCGAAGACATGTTGTGTCACACCTCGTTCGAAGTTGGTTGGGACTTACTGAGCAGATTTGGCGTTGGGTGCGTGGGTCGGTTCGCCCGTGGTCAGCGTGCGTCCCGCAGGATGTGCGCGACGAGTGCCTTGTCCTTGTGGACGATCTCTCTGGTGCCGACGAGGAAGTGGATCTCGCCCGTGCGGGGATTGGGGATGTGCACGATGAGCGAGTCCGAGTGACTCGAGTGCGTAGTCGTCGCCACCGGCGCGATTGGTCGTGCATGCTTTGGCGCCGACTCGGCCGCGTCCGCACTTCCCTCCAGCCCCGGAAGCACCGAAAGCGCCCCGAGCGTTGCTGCTCCTGTCGTGCCCTTTATCAGAAAGCTTCGTCGAGAGATCTCTGCCATGCCGGTCCTCCTGGAGTCGATGCTCGTTCGTTGCCTGGTGGACAGACCTGTTCGCAGGCCCCCAGTCGCCGGTCCGCCCCTTGCGCGACTTGATATGTGCCCTGTATTCGGAGCCGTATCCGAGTCGGATTGGTTTTCCTTGGTGCGTCCGCAGGGCGTGGCGCGCGTGGTCGCGGGCGCAGCCCGTCGCGTCGCGCGACACCGGGCACTCAGGACGGGGCCCGCTCAGTGCACGTGCTCGCTTGTACGCCGCAACCTCCCGGCCACAAGGTCCGCTCCGTAGGCGACTCGGAGAGCATCCACTTGCCTGATCCACATGGCCGCCCGATCCGGGAACCGGTACCATGCGGACGCTTCTTTTGCGACAACATCGGCCGGCCAAGTGCCACCGGCTTGCCGCAGAGAGGCGAGGAGGGATGCGAGAGTGGCCGAATCGGACGGTCTCGAAAACCGTTGTACCTTCTGGGTACCGTGGGTTCGAATCCCACTCCCTCCGCTGGACGCCGCTGCCTCGACGCGACCGGCGTGCCTCGGGACACGCTGAGAGGGGCGCCATGACGCTGACGGACACCAAGCAGGCGGTCGACTCGACGCGGACCGAGCACGTCGACGTGCTCATCGTCGGCGCCGGCATCTCCGGCATCGGCGCGGCGCACCACCTGATGGAGCAGTGCCCCGAGAAGTCCTTCGTGATCCTCGAGAAGATGGAGAGCTTCGGGGGCACCTGGTGGACCCACCGCTACCCCGGGGCGCGCTCGGACAGCGACCTCTATACGTTCGGCTACCGGTTCAAGCCCTGGACTGGCCCACCGATCGCGACGGCCGCCGAGATCCTCGCCTACCTCCAAGAGGTGATCGACGAGGACCGCCTCGATGAGAAGATCCGCTACGGACACCGGATCACCTCGGCGTCGTGGTCGAGCGACGAGCGCTGCTGGACCGTCGAGGCGACACGGCTCGACACGGGCGAGCAGCTCCGGTTCACCGCCGGATTCGTGTGGATGTGCCAGGGCTACTACCGACAGGAGGAGGGCTACACNNGGCGCGACCGCGGCGACGCTCATCCCCAACATCGCCGACGAGGCGGCGCACGTGACGATGCTCCAGCGCTCCCCCACCTTCTTTCTCATCGCGCCGAACCAGAACGAGACCGCCAACATGCTGCGCGGGCTCGAGATCCCCGAGGAGTGGATCCACGAGATCGTCCGCCGCCAGAACATCCAGCTCCAAGGAATGCTGTCCGAGATGGGCCGCGACGACCCCGAGTTCCTGCGCGAGGAGCTGCTGCGGCCGGTCCGAGAGGTCCTTGGCGAGGACTTCGACGTGGACCGGCACTTCAACCCCACCTACCGCCCGTGGCAGCAGCGCATCGCAATCGTCCTCGACGGCGACTTCTTCCATGCGATCCGCGCGGGCAAGGCCTCGGTCGTGACGGACCAGATCGAGTCGTTCACCGCGCACGGCATCGTGCTCGCCTCGGGCGAGACGCTCGAGGCCGACGTCATCGTGACCGCGACTGGCTTCAACCTCACCGCGCTCGGCGACGTGGCCGTCTCGATCGACGATGCGCCGCTCGACTTTGCGAGCACCATCACGTGGCGCGGGATGATGTTCACGGGCGTGCCGAACCTGCTGTGGGTCTTCGGGTACCTCCGGTACAGCTGGACGCTGCGCGTCGACCTGCTGGGCGACTTTGTGTGCCGGCTGCTCGCGCACATGGACGAGCTTGGCGCGCGCGTCGTCGTCCCCGAGCTCGGTGGCGAGGACCAGGGCATGGAGCTGCGACCCTGGATAGAGCCGGACAACTTCAACGCCGGGTACATCACGCGGAACCTGCACCTCATGCCCCGCCAGGGCGACCACATGCCCTGGCGGCACGAGCAGGACTACGTGACGGACAGCCGCGAGCTGCCCGCCGCGGACCTCGACGACGGGACCCTCGTCTACAAGTAGGGGACGGGCCGGCCTCCCGCGCGTAGCCTCGGGGCACAGGAGGACCGTCGATGACACCTGAACACATCGAGCAGCGACGCCTGCTCACCACCCAGCTCCCCGGCCCGCGCTCCAAGGAGCTGCACGACCGACGCACCCACGCGGTCTCAGCCGGCCTCACCGTCGGCTTCCCCGTGTACATCGAGCGCGCCGATGGCGCCATCCTCGTCGACGTCGACGGCAACCAGCTCATCGACCTCGGTGCGGGCATCGCCGTCAACTCGGTCGGCCACGCCGTACCAGAGGTCACTGAGGCCATCACCCGACAGGCGCAGCGCTTCAACCACACGTGCTTCATGGTCACCCCCTACGAGGGCTACGTCGAGGTGTGCGAGGCGCTCAACCGGCTGACGCCCGGAGACTTCGACAAGCGCAGCGCGCTGTTCAACTCCGGTGCCGAGGCCGTCGAGAACGCCGTCAAGATCGCACGGCGCGCGACGGGCCGCCAGGCGATCATCGTCGTCGAGCACGCCTATCACGGGCGGACGAACCTCACGATGTCGCTCACCGCGAAGAACATGCCGTACAAGGACGGCTTCGGGCCGTTCGCGCCGGAGGTCTACCGGGTCGCGACGAGCTACCCGTTCCGTGACGGGCACGACGGGCCGTCGGCCGCACGACTCGCCATCGAGGCGATAGAGACCTCCGTCGGCGCGAGCAACGTCGCCGCGGTGCTCATCGAGCCGATCCAGGGCGAGGGGGGCTTCATCGTGCCCGCGGACGGCTTCTTGCCCGCGCTCGCCGAGTGGACCCGCGGCGCGGGGGCGCTGTTCATCGCCGACGAGATCCAGACTGGCTTCTGCCGCACCGGGTCGTGGTTCGCCTGCGACCACGAGGCCGTCGTCCCGGACCTCGTGGCGACCGCGAAGGGCATCGCCGCGGGTCTCCCGCTCGCGGGGGTCACCGGCCGCGCCGAGGTCATGGACTCGATCCATGAGGGCGGGCTGGGTGGCACCTACGGCGGCAACCCCGTGGCAACCGCCGCGGCCCTCGCCGCAATCGAGGTCATGCGTCGCGACGACCTGGCCGCTCGCGCACGGTGGATCGAGCAGTTCGCACGACCTCGCTTGGAGGCGATGGCCGCGACGACTGCGTCGATCGGAGAGGTCCGCGGTCGCGGTGCCATGCTCGCGCTCGAGTTCGTGCTGCCGGGCACAAAGGTCCCGGACCCGAAGGCGGTCAAGTCGGTGCTCGCCGCGTGCCACGCCGAGGGCGTGGTCGTGCTCTCGTGCGGTACCTACGGCAACGTCATCCGGCTGCTGCCGTCGCTGTCGATCCCCGAGCACCTGCTCGACGACGGGCTTGCGGTGCTCGAGTCCGCGGTCCGCTCGCTCGCCGCAGACGACTAACTAACTAGAGGCGGGCGACGGGCTCGCTGTGCCGGCGGGCCGCTCCTGGGTCTCGAAGAACCGACGGAGTCCTGCCGCGTTCGAGTGGACGCCCGAGAGCACCTCGGCCTTCTCGAGGTGCTCGGGGGCCACGCCCGTGAGCGCGAANNACGAGGACCTCGTCTGCCTCGGCGAGCAGTCCCTCGGGGTCATCGAGGAGGCCGTAGTGCGCGAGCGCGATGCCCACGGGGCGCCGCTCGGCGAACCGCCGCAGCGACGCGCGAGCCAGGTGCAGGTCGAAGTCGGGCGGCGGGGTCGCGGGGCGCAGGACCCCGATGTCCGGGAGGCGCACGCCGACGGCGTCGCCGGCGAACAGGATCCCGGACAAGGAGTCGTGCAGCCCGAGGTGGTGCTTTGCATGACCTGGCGAGTCGACGGCGCAGAGCGACCGCCCCCCGCCGAGGTCGATCTCCTCGAGGTCCGCGAGGACGTGCAGGCGATCTGCCGCGGTCGGCGTCAGCCTGCCGTAGAGCGAGTCGAGCAGGTCGCCGTAGACCATGGCAGCCGACGACACGAGCCTCGTCGGATCGGCGAGGTGCCGTGCCCCCTTCTCGTGGACGTACACCGTCGCGTCGGGGAACGCCGCGGCGACGTCGCCCACGCCACCTGCATGATCGAGATGGATGTGCGTGACGACGACACCCGCGAGGTCGTGTGGACCGAGTCCGATCGAATCGAGTGCGGCGAGCAGCGTCGGGACCGAGGACTGCGCGCCCGTCTCGACGAGCACCGGTCGGGGTCCCTCGAGCAGGTAGCCCGCGGTCACCCTCATCCAGCCGCCGAGCATCGTGTCGAGCTCCACGACACCGTCGGCAAGGCGAACGGGCGCGACGGCCGGCGGCACCACGTCGTCACGCGCGACGACGTGGTTCGAGTGTCCGTGACCCTCTGCGCGGTCCTCGGTGTGCTGGTCCTCGTGCATGGTCGCTCCTATCCAGGTGTGCACGTGCCGTTGGTGGCCGGGCGGAGGACGGACCGCGTCGTGCGGACGTCCGCGGCGAGCGCCGACGCCCGGATGGCGTAGCCGAGATTCCCCTGGGCAAGCGACCGAGAGAACACCATGCCGATCGCGCCACCTCGGGCGATGAGCGGGCTCCCCGAGTTGCCGGGGCGCACCGTGGCGGTCACGGCGTAGATGGGCCTGGTCACTAGCCCCCCGCCGTAGATGTCCCTACCTTGGGCGCTGAGCGCGCCCGCGACGCCGGCGGGCTGGCTGAGGCGCGGACCACCGCCGGGATACCCGACGATCGCTGCGGGCGTCCCCACGGCCGCGATCCCGCCGACGAGCGGGACGGCGGGCAGCGACCGCGACAGGAGCGGAACCGAGAGGATGGCGACGTCGAGCTTCGGATCGAACAAGACGAGCACCGAGCGACTCGGTCCGAGCGGCGTCACGACGACGAGCTTCGGCTCGCCCGCCACGACGTGCGCGTCGGTGATGACGAGGCCCGGCGCGATCACGAACGACGTGCCATCACGCTGCTCGCCGCAGCCGCCAGACGCTTCGACCTTGAGCACGGAGCGTGCCGCACGGCGGGCGATCGCGTCGGCCCTGGCCTGGGACGGCACCGCAACGCTCGTCGTTGTCGGTTGGGTCACCTCGGCGAACGCGACGGGGAAGACATCGGTCGAGAGGAACGCCTCCGCGCGTGCCACGACCGACGGCACCGGCGGCATCACGGCATCGATCGCCGTCAGCACCGCAGACCGCTGGATCGGGCCGGCGAGCCAGTTGACCGAGGACTGCGTGAACAGCCCGGCGACGAGCCAGGCGCTCAGGAGGGCACCGAGCGCGGCGACCGCGGCGCCGGCCAGCGCGTCGATGGCGCCCAGCTTCAGCCGGCGCATGGCCACGTTCGCCCACTTGCCGAGCACGTTGCCGCCGATCGCCGCGAGGATCGCGACACCGAGCACGATGCCCGCGATGAGGCCCGTGCGCGCAGCCCCGACGTGGAAGCGCGCGGCCACAGGCACCGCGATGACCGCGCCGACCGCCAGCCCGACGACGAACCCGACGAGGCCAAGGAGCTGGGTGAGCGCACCCAGGGATCGCCCACGCACGGCCGCGAGGACCACCCAGATGACTATGACGACGTCGACCCAGCTCACCGTCTCGGAGGGTAGACCTGTCACCCGGCTGACCGCGCCTACCATCGGTCGCCGTGGCACTCCGACGAGCGTTCCTCGTGCCTGTCGCCGGGCTCGTGCTCGCAGGCTGCGGGCTCACGAGCCCTTCGACACCGCCGCCCGACGCGATGGGGCGGCCGGCGCTCGACCCGCTCGTCACGCTCTCGGTGATCGCGTGCGAGCCGTTGCTGTGGTGCATCGCGGCGGGGACGAACCCCACGTCGGCGGCTGTCGGCAGCGCGTCCGTCGAAATCTCAGCCGGCGGCCATAACGGCTGGGCCAGGGTGCTCGCCCCGCCGCTCACCGACGCCACGCTGACGGCAGCCAGCTGCTGGAAGTCGGGCTGCCTGCTCGGCGGGTCCGATGCCACGGGCTCGCTCCTCGAGATCGTGAATCCCGCCAAGCGGGTCGCCGCGATCGAGTCCGCGACGCTCCCCGGCTCTGGCGTGGCGGCGCTCGCCTGTCCAGGCCCGGGCCGATGCCTCGCGCTCGTGACGACGTCCGTCGACACCGCGGTCTACGCGTCAACGGACAGCGGCACGACCTGGAGGCCGCTGTCGACCCTGCCAGCCGCGCTCTCGACCGCCACGGCACTGTCGTGCGCGACCCCGCGAGCGTGCGTCGCGGTCGGGACCGGTCCGACGGGTGCGGAGGCGGCACGGACGAGCGACGGCGGTCAGAAGTGGTCGCTCGCCGCGCGACCGAAGGGCCTCCAGGTGTTCGGCTCAGCGTCGTGCGGGCCCTCGTGGTGCTTCGCCACCGCGAGGCGGCACGACGGCACGACCGAGCTGCTGCAGTCGCGCAACCGCGGGGCGAGCTGGGTGCGTTACAAGACGTCCATCGATCGCCCCGACGCGGTCGTCTGCTTCAGCGCGACGAGGTGCGTCGCGGCGGGCGGCAGCTCGGTCGGTGGCGCCATCGCGTCGTACACGCGGCCCAATCTGGAGCGCGTGCTCACGGTCGAGTTCGTCCCGGACCCGCTGATTGCCGTCGCGTGCGCCTCGGCGACCAGGTGCGCCGGGATCACCCCGGCGAGCACCGTCTCGTTCACGCCTTAGCCTCGGCGGTCTCAGCGAGCCGCGGCGGCGACGACCCCGAGGGCCGAGACGAGCCCTGGATCGAGCTGGAAGCGCACGAAGCGACGCATGGCGGCCGAGCCGTGCGCCGCGGTCGCAAAGCTCGGCGGTGTGGGCACGGATCTGAACGGCCCGGTGACGACGGACTTCTGGGGGCGATCGAACATGAGCGCGTTGCCGACGACGCCTGTGCCTGACTGGATGTCGGTCACGGCGTGGCCGGGGTAGGCACCCCAGGTCGTCGTCCCGAACGCGAATGACCACGCGTGCCAGAGGTTGAGTCCGATCGAGCCGTATCGCAACGAGGCCACGGCCGCCTCGATCCTCGAGCCGATGAGTTCGTCGCGGAGCTCGCGGGGGTGGGCGAGCACGGTGACCGCGAGCGAGCCCCAGACGACGTCGTTGCAGTACTCGACGGCCGCGTCGACGAACTGGTCGACGGTCACCGTGTCGAGGGAGGTCTCCGCCATCAGCCCGCAGAACGCCTCGACGTTGAGCGCGATGTCGTCGTGTCTGCTCGCGTCGAGGTCTCGCACGACGGTCCAGGGCAGTCGATCGTCATCATCGACGCCGATCAGGTGCGTGCCGGGGTGGGCGCCGAGGAACCTCTTGTGCCGATCGCGCGCACCCGGGTAGTACGCAATGCGCGTCGGGATCGAGGCCAGGACGCACTCGAGCTCGTGCAGGAACGCCGCGCGCAGCTTCCAGTGGCGCCACGTGAGCAGGACGCGCGGGGTGAGGCAGTTGAACCCGGCGTTGTTCACGAGCATCGACGCAACGTGCGTCGCCTGGTAGTGGAGGTCCTTGTCGGACCAGGCACCCGGCACGATCACGATCGGCGAGACGTTGCCGAGCTCGGCGGTAACGGGCTTGGTCACGAGCCGCACGCCCGCTGCCTTGCGACGCGCGCCGTCCTCGCCGGGCCCGAAGACGATGGCGTCGTGGGTCTTGTCCGACCCGGTCACGTGCACCTCGTCGATGAGCGAGTGCGCAACGAGGTGCGCCCCCGCCTCCGCGCCGCCGCGGACGATGCGCAGCACGCCTTCATCGATGAGCGCCTTCAGGGCACGCTCCCAGTGTTCGACGAGGTAGTCGTTGACCGGGTTGGACTTGAGGACCACCACCTTGCCCGCGACGAAGAGCTTGCACAGCGCGTCGTTCGGCCCGAGGGAGGCGACGTTGCCCGCCGCGAGGACCAGGGCGACGCCGCGATGCGCCTCGGGATCGCGGTAGGCGGCGGCCTGGCCTGCCGTCACGTCCTCGAGGGTGGCACCCGGCATCATCCACACCTCGCCGCGCTGTCGGGCGAGCAGGACCCGGTCGAACGCGTCGCGCGGGACGACGCCGACCGCCAACCTGCCCCCCGGGGCGTGGCGTGCGACGCCAGGGATCCTCGGGCGACCGCTCGCGGCGATCTCGCCCAGCGACGCCCGAAGCTGCTGGGCGTACCTCGCGACGACGCCCACGCCGGCGACCAACTCCTCGCCGCCCTCGTAGGAGGCAGGATCGAGCCCCTTGTTGCGGCATGCCGCTCGGTGCCAGTCGTCTGCGNNGCAGCCACGGTGAGGACCGCGGCGTCGAGCGACGCCGTCTCGACGCGCCCCACGGCGACGTCCTGGGCCGCGAAGGCGCCTCGCGAAGCGATCGACACGTCCCTCCTTGCTCCTTGCGCTCGAGGCTATCTGTGTGCAACCGGGGTGCTAGGCACCGGGGTGGTAGGCATCGGTGCGGTGACCACGACCGACGCGGACGACGCCCGCCCGCCGTCGACGCCCGTCGGGTGGTACCCCGACCCCGGGGGCACGCCACAGTGGCGTCGGTGGGACGGCACCACGTGGGGCGACGCCACGATGCCGTTCGGCCCGCCGCCGCCCGACTCGTGGACGCTCGCGCGAGCGCGCGCGGCGTGGCTCTACCTGCGCCCGCTCGCCCCATGGGCCCTCGCCGCGCCGGCGCTCGGGGCGATCACCGTGGCGGCGCAGTACGCGTCGTTCGCGCCACTGCGCGTCTGGTTCCACGCGTACCTTCAGGCCGCCCTGCACCACCGCCCGACCCCGGCGCTGCCCGCGGTCTCGGGCTCAACGCCGCTGGTCATCACCGTCACGAACTACGCCGTCTTCTTCGCCACGATCTTCGGACTGTTCGGCTGGCTGCGCTTCAGCGTGTCGTCGATGCGCGTGGCGGCGAGCGCCCGATACCCGAAGCGGCACAACCCGACCGCGACCAGCATCGCGATGGTGGTGCCGTTCCTCGGCCCGGTGATGGCGTGGCTCGCGAGCCGAGACTGCCTTCCAACGGGGCACGAGGCGAGACGGACACTCGGCCTCGGCTGGGCGCTGGTCGGCGTCGGCGAGCTGGGCACGATCGCGACCTACCTGACGGTGGTCTCCACGTCCTCGGCGCTGGCGGCGTGGGCGGTCGCGGCCGTCTGCGGCGCGCTGTGGGTCGCCGCGGCGATCGAGCTGCCAATCGGGCTCGAGGCGATCGCCGACGACCACGCATCACTCGGTGTGCGCCCGATGGCGGCACCATCGTAGGCTCGCGGCGCCGCCGCTTCGGAGGCACAAAGAAGGGAGCATCTGCAGATGTCCTACGAAGAGTGGGGACCCCTGGGCGGCCTCGTCGGCACGTGGGAGGGCGCGGAGGGCCTCGACGTCTCGTTCCACAACGACAAGGGCAAGATCGCTGAGACCGAGTACCGCGAGAAGACGTCGTTCAAGCCGTTCGGTCCCGTCGACAACGGCGCGCAGCTGCTGTATGGCCTCGACTACCGCACCGCGGCCTGGAAGGAGGACGTGGAAAACCCGTTCCACACCGAGGTCGGCTACTGGCTCTGGGACGGCGGCGACCACGAGCTCATGCGGTGCTTCATGGTCCCGAGGGGCTCGACCGTCATCGCCGGGGCGACCGTCGATCCGGCAGCGACGAGCTTCGTGCTTGCAGCAGACCTGGGCTCGACGACCTATGGGATCCTGTCCAACAAGTACCTCGACGCCTACGCGCGGACGACCCGCTACGACGTGACGGTCACGATTGACGGCGAGACCTTCCGCTACGACGAGACGACGACCGTCGAGCACGCGAAGAGCGCCGACCTGATCCTGCACACCGACCGCAACACGCTGCGACGCATCTCGCTCGAGGGCTAGCGGATGTACGAGTGGTCCGAGGAGCACCTGGCAATCGCCCAGGCCGTCCGCAGGTTCGTCGACGACGAAATCCGCCCGGTCCTCGACGACCTCGAGTTCGGCGACCTGCCCCCCTACGGGATCCTTCGCAAGCTGTTCGCCACCTTCGGGATGGACCAGCTCGCGCGCGAGCAGTTCAAGCGCCAGCTCGAGCGCAAGAACGCGCCAGCCGGGGCGACGTCCGAGCAGCGACGCGACGGCGCAGCGGGCTTCACGCTGATCCCCGTCATCGAGCTGTGCAGGGTCAGCCCGGGGCTCGTCACCTCGCTCGGCGTGTCGACCGGGCTCGCCGGCGGCACGATCATGAAGCTCGGCACGCCCGAGCAGATGGAGCGGTTCGGCCTCGACCTACTCACGCTCGACAAGGTCGGCGCTTGGGCGATCACCGAGCCCGACAGCGGCTCGGACGCGCTGGGCGGCATGCGCACCACGGCGAGGCGCGACGGCGACGAGTACGTCCTCAACGGCCAGAAGACCTGGATCACCAACGGCCCGTACGCCGACACCATCGTGTGTTACGCCAAGCAGGACGACGGCTCGGGCACGGACCCGCGCCGACGCCCCGTGGTGACCTTCATCTTGTCGTCGGACATGGACGGTCTCACCCGCTCCAAGCCGATGCGAAAGATGGGCCAGCACGCCTCGCCGACCGGCGAGCTGTTCTTCGCCGACGTGCGCGTCGGTCGTGACCGGCTGCTCGGTGGCGCCGAGGCACCGGCGGGCGGGGGCCGCGCGAGCGCGAAGGACAACTTCGTCACCGAGCGCGCCGGCGTCGCCGCCATGTCCCTCGGCATCATCGAAGAGTGCCTCCGCCTCTCGGTCGACTACGCCAAGTCACGGATGCTCTGGGGCAAGCCCATCTCGGAGTTCCAGCTCATCCAGCTGAAGCTGGCCCGGATGGAGGTCGCGCGCGTGAACACGCAGAACCTGGTCTTCTCGCATCTCGAGCGATCCGCCGCGGGCGCCACGCCGACGCTCGCAGAGGCGTCGGCGATGAAGCTCTATGCCGCACAGGCAGCCTTCGACGTCGCCAACGACGCGATCCAGCTGTTCGGCGGGAACGGCTACGTCTCCGAGTACCGGGTCGAGCAGCTCGCGCGCGACGCACGCGTGCTGCAGATTTACGCGGGCACCGATGAGATCCAGGTCGTGGCCATCGCCAAGGACCTCCTCAGCAGGTAGTCGTAGACGCGCAGTTTGGCAGTGCGCGCACGAGGTCCACCCTTCCCACGCCGACCTCGGCCACGAGCACGAGCACGCGCTTGGCGTCCAGGCTCTGACCACGCGTGGAGGCGAAGCTCTGCAGGTCGCCGGGGCTCGAGCTCACGTCGCCGACACCGGCGTGCGCGGTGACGTCGACGACGACGCCCGGGGGCACCTCGACGATCAGGCGGCCAACGGCCACGCTCGCGGTGACCCGCACGGTCGAAGAGGGGAAGCGCACCTGTCGCAGGTCGACGGTCATGTCCCCGATCGAGGTCCGGTAGAAGCGCTGGACCTGTGCGAGCGTCGTGGGCTGGAAGATCCGCTCCCCGATCCCACCGGTCATCGGGACGCCTGTCGACGCGACGAGCCCGAGGAACGAGCCGGCGACCACGATCACAAGGGTCATGCAGCCGAGCGCGACGATGGCGACCGCTCGTCGAAGCGTTCGGTGACCCGAGCGATCGCGAAGCGCGATGACGAGCAGCCCGAACAGCAGCACGACCCACAGCAGCCCGAGGCCGCCGCCCCACCTAGGGCCGCCCCACCAGGACGTCACGACGAGCAGCCCGAAGCACAGGACGCCCGCGAGGAGCAGGAAGGCGAGCCACGAGGGCGTGGGCTCGGCGTTCGTGTCCAGCTGGTCGGCGTCGCCGGGGCCACGGGTTGCCCCGGGCACGAGCGCCCACATCGCGAGATAGATGAGCGCGCCAGCGCCCCAAGCGCATGCGAGCACCACGAAGGCGACGCGGACGAGGCTCACGTCGACGTCGAAACGCTCGGCGATCCCGCCGGCCACGCCGGCGAGCATGCGGTGCGATCGGCTGCGGCGCAGCGAACCCACGCCGGGATCCTCGGCACGCGGCGGCGTCATCGCAGCGGTGGGCGCGGCGACGGGATCGGGCGAGCTTGCAGGCTGCCCGGTCGACTCGGCGCCCTGGTGCCACTCGGTCATGGCGCACTCTTGTCCGAGCGCGGACGCCCCACAATCGGGCTGATCCCCGAGAGGCCGAGCTGGATCTCGGGGGTGCCTCGGGGTTTCCCCGCATCGCGCGTGCGCGCCGCGGCTGCAAGGATTCGGGCATCACCACCACGACGTCACCTGTAGGCGGGGGCGCCGACAGCACCGAGGACGCGCCGGCAGCCCCCGCGACGCGGCAGCGCCCGCAGCGCCCGCTCGTGCGCGGCGCCGAGGACGCCGTGCTCGGCGGCGTCTGCGCGGGCATCGCACGGCGGCTGGGCGTGTCCGTCAGGCCCATCCGCGTGCTCGCCGTCGTGTCGATCGCCCCTGCGGCGATCGGCCTGCTCGTCTACACCGCCTGCTGGGCACTCGTCCCGCGCCTCGGCGAGGACAGGTCGGTCGCCTCGAGAGTCCTCTCGGATCGCCGCGAGCTCCAGATCGTGCTCGCGGTGTCGACGGTGATGCTGGCCGTGCTCATCACGCTTGTCGCGATCGGCGTCCAGGGTCCCGGGGCGTTCGCGTGGCCGATACTCCTCAGCACCGCGGGCCTGCTCTGCGTGTGGCGCGGTGCCTCCGACGATGAGCGTGAGCGCCTGCAAGCTCGACTGAGCACCGCGCCGTTCGTCCGTGCGGCGACCGCCACCAGCTGGCGCACCGTGCTGCTGCGAGCGTGCCTTGGCGGCGCACTCGTGCTCATCGGCGCTGCACTGCTCTCCAAGATCGGCCAGCTTCGCGGCGCCGCCGTCACCGTGTTCATCGGCGTCGTCGCGGTCTGCGCCGGATTCCTCGTGATGTTCGCGCCCTGGTGGCTCCGGACGCTCCAGGACCTCGCGAACGAGCGACGCCAGCGCGTCAGGGCCCAGGAGCGCGCCGACGTCGCGGCGCACCTCCACGACTCGGTGCTGCAAACGCTGCTGCTCATCCAGAAGTCCGCCAGCCGGCCCGTCGAGGTCGTCCGGCTCGCGCGCAACCAGGAGCGAGAGCTGCGGCACTGGCTGTTCGATCCGCCGCAACGCCGCGCCAACCCCGGCGAGGAGGGGTGCTTCGCCGCGATGGCGTCGGACATCGAGCGGGAAGTCGAGGAGGACTACGGCATCGGCGTCGAGCTCATCGTCGTCGGCGACTGCGAGCTCGACGACGCGTTGCGCGCGCTGCTCGCCGCCGGCAGGGAGGCTGCCCTGAACGCGGCGAAGTGGTCCGGCACGTCCAGCATCTCGATGTTCGCCGAGGTGGAGCCCGAGACCGTGTCGCTCTTCGTCCGCGACATGGGCCAGGGCTTCGATCCCGGCGGCGTGCCGCCTGACCGCAAGGGGATCGCGTGCTCGATCGTCGAGCGCATGGCTCGCCACGGCGGCACCGCGACCATC
>PLCI01000078.1 GCA_003135595.1 Acidimicrobiaceae bacterium
CGGGCTGCGCACGCTCGACGTGCGTGTGGCGCGCCACAACGACAACGCGATGGCGCTCGCGACGCTCCTTGCCGGCCACGACCTCGTCGACGCCGTGTACTACCCGGGGCTTCGCGACCACCCCCAGCACGAGCTCGCGGCGTCCCAGATGTCGGGCTTCGGCGGCCTCTTGTCCTTCGAGGTGCGCGGCGGCGCGGCGGCTGCGGACCGGCTCTTGGACGCCCTCACGCTGTCCACGCGCGCGGCGAGCCTGGGCTCGGTCCACACGCTCGGGACGAGGCCCGCAGCGATGTGGGGGGACACGCGGAACTACGACGCGGCGGCGGGCGAGGCGGCGGCGCCGGGCCTGGTGCGCCTCGCGATCGGGATCGAGTCGACGAAGGACCTCGTCGAGGACCTCGAGCGGGGGCTCGACCTGTGCCGCGACGATGGCGCCGCGGGCACCTAGCCGCCGCTGCGCGGGCCGACCGACGCGGGGTCCGCGGTGCCGGCCCCGAGCGGGGCACCGGCCGGCTCGTGCTCAGCGTGCCTCGCTGCCCGCCACTCGACGGCGGCCATGACGACGAGGAGACCGACGCCCACGAACAGCAGCGAGAATGCGAGCGGCCACGCACCCCGCAGATGCCACCCGTAAGGGGAGGGGATCGTGAGGACGAGGAGCACGACCATCGCGATCGTGACCGCCCGATGCCGCTCGCCACGGGCCAGCAGCAGGATCGGGATGACCGCGACCCAGGACCAGTGGTGCGTCCAGGACACGGGGCTCGCGAGCAGGCCGGCGAGCGCGATCGCGAACAGCGCCTCGGCGCGTCGACCCTGCGCGACGTAGCGCCGGGCGACGTAGACGCCGAGGGCGAAGGTGACAGCGCTGGCGGCGACCCACAGCACGAGGCGCAGCGAGCCGGCGGACTCGGGGAGGCGGCCGACGAAGCCCCACCAGGACTGGTTCCAGTCCGACCGGGTGCCGCCCTTGTGCGAGGGGCTGAACGCCTGATGGAACCAGAAGGTCGAGGAGCCCCCGGGCAGCACCAGCCACGCCACCGCGGTCGCGGCGACGAACGCCGCGCCTGCGCGCAGCGCAGCCCGGCGCTCGCCCGCGATGAGCAGGTAGACGACGAAGACGAGGGGTGTGAGCTTGATCGCCGCGGCGAGCCCGATGAGCACGCCACGGCCGCGGGGCGGCACTACGAAGACGTCGAGGACGATCGCACCGATCAGGACGAGGTTCACCTGTCCGTCGAGGAGCGAGTTGCGGAGGGGCTCGAAGAGCAGGCAGGACGCCGCCGCCACGAGCGCGCCGAGGACGACCGCGTGGCGCTTGGACACCGGCATGCAGCGCCGCGCGAGGACCGAGAGGCCGACGGCGAGCGCCAGCACGTTGCACAGGTCCCACACCCACACCGCGGCGTGCATGGACAGCAGGCTGAGGGGGCTGAAGAAGAGGAGGGCGAACGGGGGGTACGTGAAGTACAGGTGGTCCGCGAACGTGCTGTTGTAGGTCGCGCCGCCGTGCAGCATGTTGCTCGCCGCCTGTCGGTAGACCTCGAGGTCCAGCGAGTGCGTCGTGCCCACGCGCGCGATGACCGCGATGACGACGGCCCAGACCGCGACCCCGCAGAGAAGGGCGCGCCGCCACGACGTTGACGACCACGCGAGCACAGCGGCGTGCGGCTCGCTCGACCTCAGAGGCACCAGCCGGGACGACACGCCCAAAATCTATCGACGGGCGCTCCGTCGACGGTGACGAGCCACTCGCAGGCGCGCGGGCCCGCGCTGCGAGAAGATGGCGCCGGAACCGATCCCACGAGGAGACCGCATGCAGACGACCGGCGAAGTGGTGGCGAAGGGCGTCGTCGAGCGCTCGTTCGAGTTCGAGGCGGACGGCGAGAACGTCCCGGGCATCCTCTGGCGCCCCGAGTCGGCGACCAGCGCGACCCCGCTCGTGCTCCTGGGCCATGGCGGGACCCAGCACAAGCGCACGCCGAACATCCTTGGTCTCGCGCGCCGCTTCGTGCGGCACCTGGGCTACAGCGCGGTCGCGCTCGACGCGCCCGGCCACGGCGACCGGGTCCTCGACAAGGAGGCGGCCGACGAGCGTCGACGCGACCTCGAGCGGCGCGTGACGTCCGAGAGCGGGTCGGCCTCGATGGTGCGCTCGGCCGACGAGCAGGGTGCGGTCCGGCCCTTCGTGGCCGTCGGTCGCGCGGTGCGGGAGTGGTCGACCGTGCTCGACCTCTTGGAGAAGGAGGGCGACGTCGTCGACGAGCGGATCGGCTACTGGGGCGTGTCGATGGGGACGATGATCGGGCTCCCGTTTGTCGCCTCCGAGCCGCGGGTCACCGCGGCGGTGCTGGGGCTCGCGGGTGTCAGCGGCATGCCCGGCGCCGAGGAGCGCGAGGCCGCCGCACGCCGCTGCTCGGTCCCGGTCTTGTTCATCTTCCAGTGGGACGACCAGCTGATGTCCCGCCAGACCGGGCTCGACCTGTTCGACGCGATCGGATCAGCGGACAAGGCGATGCACGTGTTCCCCGGCGGCCACGTCGACACGCCGCTCTACGAGCGCGACGCCTACAACGCCTTCTTCCTCAGGCACCTCGGGCGTTGAGCCGGGTCGCCCGTTCCGCGGCGCTCAGGCGTGGTGCGCGGGCTGGTCACCGCTGCCGCGGCGCGATTCGTTGACGGCGCCGAGGAGCGCCCAGATGACGAGCCCTGCGGCGGGGATGCCGAACCACGTCCCGAAGACGAGCGCGAGGGCGATGAAGAACGTCCCCATGCCGAGTGTGAACGGCCAGATCGAGCTCCCCGGAAAGGTCTCGACGATGCCGGCGCCCTCGGCGATCGTGGCGTCGTCTCGGTCAGACGCGCGCACTCGCATCCGGTTCGACCACCACAGGTAGTAGCTGCCGGGCAGGAACCCAAGGCCGCCCGAGGCGAGGAGCATCATGGACCCGGCGTTCTCGTGTCCCCAGAACCAGTAGACGACCCCCATCAGCGCGAAGCAGAGGCCGAGTCCGAGCAAGAGCTTCGCCTCGACCTTCACGCGAATGCCTCCGGAGGTGCCTCGCCGTGCAGCTCGCCGTGGGGACTGTGGTCACCGTGGGCGAGCGACTTCGCGTCGGGGTGGTGGTAGTCCCACGTCGGGCGCTCCGAGCGGATCGGTGGCAGCGCGTAGTAGTTGTGGTGCGGCGGTGGTGACGAGGTGAACCACTCGAGCGTCTGGGCGTCCCACGGGTTGTCCCCCGCGGGGTAGCGCTTCCAGGAGTAGACGACGTTGAAGAGGAAGAAGATCGTGCTGATCCCCATGATCACCGCGCCCACGGTCGCCCATCGGTTGAGCGTGGCCCACTCGGGGTTGGGGATGTAGGTGGCGACCCGGCGCGGCATGCCCTCCAGCCCCAGCACGTACTGGGGCATGACCATGAGGTTCGCCCCGATGAAGAACGTCCAGAACTGGATCTTGCCCAGGCGCTCGTCGAGCAGGTAGCCGGTGATCTTGGGGCCCCAGTAGTAGAGGCCGGCCATGCCGCCCATCACGAGCGCGAGCACGACCGAGTGGAAGTGCGCGACCACGAAGTAGGTGTCGTGGGTGAAGAAGTCGAGCGGCGGCGACGCGAGGTAGATGCCGGTCAGCCCCCCGATGAGGAACGTGACGACGAAACCGACGGCGAAGAGCATCGCCGTCGTGAAGTGCACGTGGCCGCCCCACATCGTGCCGATCCAGTTGAAGATCTTGATGCCNNGATGCCCGTCGGCACCGCGATGAGCAGGCTCATGATCGAGAAGAACGGCAAGAGGACCGTGCCCGTCGTGAACATGTGGTGGGCCCACACCCCGAGCGAGAGCGCGGCGATCGTGATCGTGGCGAAGACCATGCCCTTGTAGCCGAACACCGGCTTCTTCGAGAACACCGCGATGACCTCGGTGACGATGCCGAAGAACGGCAGGGCCAGGATGTACACCTCGGGGTGCCCCCAGAACCAGAAGATGTGCTGCCACAAGATGGGCACGCCACCGCCGGGGACCGTGAAGATGTGCGTGCCGAAGTGCCGGTCGCAGTAGAGCATGATGAGCCCTGCGGTGAGGACGGGGAAGGCGAGCAGGATGAGGATCCCGGTCGCGAGCATGTTCCAGGTGAAGATCGGCATGCGGAACATCGTCATGCCAGGGGCGCGCAGGTAGAAGATGGTCGCGCAGAGATTGACGCCGGTGAAGATGGCCGAGAACCCGGTCAGGAGAAGGGCCGCGATCCAGAGGTCCGCGCCCGCGCCGGGGCTGTAGATCGCGTTCGACAAGGGCGCGTAGCCGACCCACCCGAAGTCGGCGGCACCGCCCGCGACGATGAAGCCGAGCAGCATCGTGATCGAGCCGGACAGGTACAGCCAGTAGCTGAGCGCGTTGAGCCTCGGGAACGCCATGTCCGGGGCGCCGACCTGCAGCGGGACCACGATGTTGGCGATCCCGCCGAAGGCGAACGGCCCCGCGAACAGGTAGATCATGAGGCTGCCGTGCATCGTGAAGAGCTGGTTGTACTCCGCGAACGAGACGAACGTGCCGTTCGGGCTCACCAGCTGGATGCGGATCAGCTCGGCCAGGAACCCGCCGATCACGAACATGACGAGCGAGGTGATCGTGTAGCTGAGTCCGATCACCTTGTGGTCGGTCGACGTCAGCCACTTGAGAATCCCGGTCGGCTCATGGTGCTCGTGCTCGTGCTCGTGGACGTGGACGACGTCGTGCTCGATCGTGCCGACCTCTGCGAGCCCCACTGCGAAGTCGGCCACTAGCTCGTCCCTCCGCCGTAGTCAGGCCGGATCGGGACGCCCGCGCCGTTCTGCTCCTGGATCGTCTCGCCCGCGGCGCTCGCGGCGATCCTGGCGGCCCGCGTCTGCTGGCTGGCGAGCCACAGGCCGTAGTCGTGTGCGGAGACGACCTTGACCCGGAACCACATCAGGGAGTGGTAGACGCCGCACAGCTGGGTGCACTGGCCGAAGAACGTGCCCGTTTGCTGGGCGTTGAACGTGAACTGGTTGATGATGCCCGGCAGCGCGTAGCGCGAGAAGTTGAACTGCTTGATGTAGAAGCCATGGACCACGTCGGCCGAGGTGAGCACGATCTTGACGTTCTCGCCCTCGGGCATCACCATCTCGGGGGCACTCGTTGTCTGGCCGGCGATCGTGAACCCGGGGTAGCTGAACGTCCATCCCCACTGCTCAGCCTCGACCCCGATGGTGTTGCTCGCGGCGACAGCGGGCAGGGCGGTGACCTCGTTCTCGACGACGACCGTGAAGGCGAAGAGCACGAACACGATGATGATCGGGACCACCGTGTAGGTGATCTCCATCGGCAGGTGGTACTGGGTCTGGCGGGGCACCGCGTCGGCGTCGTGGCGCTTCACCCGGTAGCGCAGCGACGCGTAGACGATGAGCGCGAGTGTCATGCCCCCGATGACGATCGCGCCGATCGTGAAGCCCTGCCAGAGGTGGAAGGTCGAGCGGCCCGTCTTGGTGGCCCCGGGGTACGCACCGAAATTCGACAGCCCGCACCCCGACAGGGCGAACGGTGCGAGCGCGAGAAGCGCGACGCCCCATCGCCTGGGGGAGCGAGTCACCCGACCGGCATCGTCTGTCCGGCGGCTCGGCTGCAGCACGCATCGACTGTAGTCAACGGTATGCAGGGGTCGGCACTTCAGGTCGTCACCGGTGTCAATGACGACGTCATCGTGGTCCCGACAGAGTGCGCCCGCACCGGGTGCCTCGACGGTCATCCCCGAGCGGAGGGCAACATGGTGAGCCAGGAGCCGCAGGTGGTCCGCTCGTGCGCCGCGAGGTGGCCCCACAGCGCCGTGTGACAGGCACTTACTCGGCGGACCGGGGTCGACGACCCGAACGTCGTTGTGGCTCCGCGGTGCGTGGCTAAATCGGCTTCCCGGCCTTGCACCAGGCGTTGGACGGCACGCCCTTGCACGGGTTCGGCATCGACGGCAGCTTCGGGATGGCGTGGAGCTTCACTGCGCCATGGGTCGGGTAGTGGCTCCCGGCCGGGCAGGTGCCGAGGCCCGTGTCGCACAGCGCCTGGAAGTAGAGGTTCTGAGCGCTGCCGAATGCGTTGCCGCCCGCGACCTTGCCGGTGCACACCCGCTCGGCCTTCGCGAGGTTCGTCGGGTAGCTGCCGTCGGGCGCGACGTTCTTCGAGAAGCAGTTCACGA
>PLCI01000140.1 GCA_003135595.1 Acidimicrobiaceae bacterium
TTGAGAGGGTGGTGTCCTTGGCCTCTAGACGATGGGGCCGAGCGGAGGTTTCCCGGAGGATTCCGCCGGTGCTCGGGGGGAAGGACTCGAACCCTCAATAACTGGACCAGAACCAGTCGTGTTGCCGATTACACCACCCCCGAATGGGCGTCGTGAGGCTAGCCGACGAGGATCACCGACTGCCACCAGAAGCCGCCTACAGGCCGAAGTGCGGGAAGTCCTCAAGCGTCTGGTACCCGACGACTCGACCGAGCGCGACCTCGACCGACTCCTTCGCGAAGTGGAACACCAGGCCCGCGCCGCCGATCGGCGAGCGCAGCGACGGCGCCGGGGATGGCGAGAACCCGAACGACGAGGTGATCGCCATCGCCCGATCCTCGTGGAACGGGTCGGTCACGTCGAGCACGGTCGCGACCTTGCGCTGCTGTAGCAGGGGCGCGACCGACGAGACGTTGTTCCAGGTGTCCGAGCCGCTGCCCTCGACGATCGCGGAAGCGGGCACCCCACGGGCCTCGAGCCACATCGCCGAGATCTGCGCCTCTGTGTAGCGGTCACCTGGTCGCTTGCCACCTGTCACCGCGATGATCGGCGCGAGGTGGTGGTCGTAGAGGGCGAGCGAGCGCTCGAGCCGCATCTGCAGGTCGACGCCGGGGGTCACGTAGTTGGCCGCGGTGCCGAAGACGAGGATCGCGTCGGCTCGGTGAGGGTCGTCCTGCCTGCTCGTGAGCCACACCTGGACGAAGGTCACGCACACGTAGAGGAGGCAGATCGCGACGAGCGCACCAAGGATCTTGAAGATGAGGCGGAATGGCCAGAGGAACATCAGCCCGGGGCCGGGGCCGCAACGCCACCCGCCGCCTTGGCAGCAGCGGCGAGTCGGCGGCGCACCGTGTCGCGGCCGAGGAGGGCCATCGACTCGAAGAGTGGCGGCCCGATGGAGCGCCCGGTCACCGCGACGCGCACGGGTGCCTGGGCCTTGCGCAGCGCGAGGCCGTGACGCTCGCCCACCTCGACGAGGGTGCGATGGAGCGACTCGGCATCGAAGGGGCAGGCCTCGAACTCCCTGAGCACGTCGTTGAGCAGCGCCGCTGCGTGCGGCTGGCGTGCGATGGCCTTGGCGAAGTCGGCGGGATCGATCACGGGCTCGTCGAGGAACAGAAAGTCGACCATCCCGGGGACCTCGCCGAGCGTGGCCACCCGCTCTTGGATGAGCGGGGCGATCGAGGCGAACACCGCCGGGTCGAATCGCTCGGAGGGCCACGGGGGCACCTGGTCCGCGGGGAGCCACTCGCCTGGTCGCGGCGCGACCCAGGGATGACACACCTCGACGAACGACGCGATGTCGAGCGCCCTGATGTAGGCGCCGTTGAGGTGGGTGAGCTTGGCGACGTCGAAGAACGCCGGCGAGTGGTTCACGTCCTCGAGCGCGAAACGCTGGATCATCGTGTCGAGGTCGACCATCTCGTCATCGCCCCCCGGGCTCCACCCGAGCAGAGCAAGGAAGTTGAGCATCGCGGGCGCGAGGAACCCCTGGTCTCGGTACAGCTCGACCGCGACCGGATCGCGGCGCTTGGAGATCTTCTGGCGCTGCTCGTTGACGAGGAGCGGGACGTGCGCGAAGACCGGCGGGGAGGGCTCGACGCCCTCGGCCGCGTCGAGCGCGGCGGCCAGCAGCAGCTGCTTGGGGGTGTTGGCGAGATGCTCCTCGCCTCGAACCACGTGCGTGATCTTCATCGCCCGGTCGTCGACGAGGTTCGAGAGCGCGAAGAGCGCGGCGCCGTTCGACCGCACGACCACGAAGTCCTCGATCGAGGCGTTCTGGAACACGACGTCGCCTCGGATCACGTCGTGGACGATGGTCTCGCCGTCGTCGGGGACGCGGAAGCGCAGCGCCACCCCAGGGCCGCGCGCCAGCCCTCGGTCACGGCAGTGTCCGTCGTAGCCGGTCTGCGGCGCGTGCACGAGCCGCTCGTCGATCGCCTCGCGAGTGCAGTCGCACCCGTAGAGGGCGCCGGACTCGTACAGCCTGGTCGCCGCCTCGGCGTGGGCTGCGGCGAACTGGCTCTGGCGCACCGGCGGCTCGTCGGGCGGGAGGCCGAGCCAGTTGAGGGCGTCCACGATGACGTCGACCCACTCCTCGCGGTTCCGCTCCGCGTCGGTGTCCTCGATGCGAACGACGAACGTCCCGCCGTGTCGCCGAGCGAAGAGCCAGTTGAACAGCGCCGTCCGCGCGCTGCCGACGTGGAAGAAGCCTGTCGGGGAAGGCGCGATTCGGACGCGTGGTGCGTCCACCAAGTCAGTCCTCTTCGATCGAGATCGCGCCCGTGGGGCAGCTGTTGACCGCCTCCACGAGCTGTGCGCGAAGGGCCTCGTCGGGGTGGTCGTTGAGCACGTACAAGAACCCGTCGTCGCGCACCTCGAAGATCTCCGGAAGGATCCCCATGCAGACGGCGTTGCTCGCACACTGGTCGTAGTCGACAACAACCTTCATTCGACCTCCCTTTCGGGCACAGGCTACCGATCCGTGCCTGGGTGCCTGGTCCTCACTCGTCGGCGTCCGACTCGTCCTGCTCGCGGAGCAGTCCCGCGACGAAGGCGGTGTCCGCGAGGATCGGCGAGTCGGCCAAGAAGAGCTTCCCGTAGCGCTCGAAGTACATGAGCTGCTTGCCGAGGAGGAAGTTGGAGCGGTCGAAGTCGCTCTGGAGCCCGCCGCCCTCGACGGCGGCGCGTCGGATCCTGCGCTGGACCCGGAGGCGCTGGAGCGCGCCCCGGATCCCCTGGCGGCGCAGCTGGATGCCGAAGGCCTCGGCAGCACGTGCCTCCGCGGTGATCATGAGCTCACCGAGGCTGAACTCGCCGAATGGTCGGAGGAGCACGGGCTCGATCATCGACCGCATGAACACGGCGAGCTGCTCGTCGTCCATGCCCATCGCGTCGCGCAGCGGCGAGCCGTAGCTGTCGACGATGTAGGCCGTGACGTCGCGCCAGGCTGCCTCCTCGCCGAGGACCGCTGCGAGGATCCGCAGCACGAACCGGTACGAGCGCTCGTCGAGCCTGCCCACGATGCCCCAGTCAATGACGCCAAGTCGGCCGTCGCGCAGCAAGAGGAGGTTGCCGGCGTGGACATCGCCGTGGAACACGCCGTCGCGCACCATCAGGGTGAAGAACGCGCGGATGAGCTGGTCGACCAGCGGGGCGGGGTCCACGCCCAGTGCCGCAGCGCTCGCGAGGTCGTCGATCGCAACGCCGTCGAGGTACGACATCGTGAGCACGCTCACGCCCGAGAGCTCCGGAACCGCCGTCGGCACCACGAGCGCGTCGAACCCCGCGGCGGCGATCAGCGAGCCGAAGAGCGTGAGTGCCCGCGCCTCGTTGCGCAGGTCGAGCTCCTCGCCCACCTGGATGCG
>PLCI01000047.1:0-7111 GCA_003135595.1 Acidimicrobiaceae bacterium
CCCAACATCTTCGAGTGCTGGTCCGAGGGGACCGCGACGTTCATGGTGAACGGCGACCGCTGCACGAGGGCGTGCGGCTTCTGCCTCGTCGACACGCGCAGGCCCCTCGCCATCGATGAGACCGAGCCCGAGCGCGTCGCCGCGGCGGTCGAGCAGCTCGGCCTCACCCACGCGGTCATCACCTGTGTGGCGCGCGACGACCTCGATGACGGCGGAGCGGGGCCTATCGCCAGCTGCGTGTCGGCGATCCGTGTGCGCAGCCCGGACTGCGTCGTCGAGGTGCTCACGTCGGACCTCAAAGGCGACAAGGAGTCGCTCGCGACGCTGCTCGCCGCGCGACCCGACGTGCTCAACCACAATGTCGAGACGGTGCCGCGCCTGCAGCGCGCGGTGCGACCCTCGGCGGGCTACGCGAGGAGCCTGACGGTCCTCGCGCGCGCCGCCGAGCAGGGGTTCGTGGTCAAGTCCGGGCTCATGGTCGGGCTGGGCGAGACCTTCGACGAGGTCGTGGCCACCCTCGCGGACCTCGCCGCAGTGGGCGTGCGCACCGCGACGATTGGCCAGTACCTGCGACCGACCGCGTCGCACCTCCCGGTCGCGCGCTACTGGGCGCCCGAGGAGTTCGAGGCCCTGGCTGTGGCCGGGACCGCGCTCGGCCTCGCGCACGTCCAGGCCTCCCCGCTCACGAGGTCGAGCTACCACGCACGCGACGCGCACGCGGCCTCGGTGCCCGTCGCGCTCCGCACGGGCAGGTAGCGCTGCACGCACGTCGCGCCGTCGCGATCGGGGCCGTGGCTGTCGCGGCCTGCCTCGGCTCGGTCGTGCCCGCAGCCCTCGCGGCCGGCCCGACCGGGGACAAGGCGACGATCGCGCTGGTGCGCGCCATCGCGTCGAACATGAACACGCGGCCTGGGATCGAGATCGTGCAGTCCGGCTACATGACCGAGTCGAGCCACGTGGGCACGCCCAATTCGTTCTCGTACCGCTGGGGCTTCGGTGGCGTGCCGAGCGGCTCGGTGCGCGCCACCGAGACGATCACCTACGTCCAGCTGCACGGACGGGTCCTGTGGCTGACCGACGTGCTGCGCCCGGCGCCCTGCCCCAAGGGCCAGACGTGCCCGCCGGGTCCCTCGATCGCGCCGATCGAGCTGTTCGTGACGACCGCCGCCGCGTTCGCCGGCGTCGTGGACAAGCCGCACGGCGTCGTCGGCTGCTTCGAGCACGAGTCGTTCAAGAGCGTCCCGTACCGGGCGGGCCAGCCGTGGTGGAGCGCCGTCGGGGACTACCGGCCGAAGGTCACCCGTGGCAACCAGACGCTCGTGACGGACACCTACGCGTGGGCCGACGGCCAGCACGTCATCGAGATCGACTCGATCAACGACAAGGCGAGGCTCTTCGGCGCGTCGGTGTTCCACGTCGCGCGCGGCGCGAGCGCGACGGAGATCGGGTTCAGCTTCTCTCAGCGCGACACGGTGCTGTCGAGGTCCCCGGGCGCGCCGCGCGTCACGCGCTGCAAGTAGGCATAGCCGCTCGCGGTCCCGTCACGCCACGAAGTACTTGGCCTGCGGATGGTGGCAGACGATCGCGTCGGTCGTCTGCTCGGGGTGCAGCTGGAAGCCCTCGGACACGGTCACGCCGATGCGGTCCGCCTCGAGGAGCCTCGCGACCTTCTCGTTGTCGGTGAGGTCCGGGCACGCGGGGTAGCCCCAGGAGTAGCGGCCGCCGCGGTACTGCTGACGGAAGAGGCCCTGGACGGTTGGGCCGTCCTCGCCGTCGAACCCGAGCTCGACGCGGATGCGGTGGTGCCACAGCTCGGCGAGGGCCTCGGCCATCTCCACGCCCAGGCCGTGCAGCCGCACGTACTCGCCGTAGCGGTCCTCGCTGAAGAGCTCCTGGGCCCGCGCCGACACCCTCGGGCCCATCGTGACGAGCATGAACGACGCGTAGTCGCGGTCAGGCGACTCGATGGGACGGAAGAAGTCCGCGATGCACAGCCACGGCTCCTCGTGCTGGCGAGGGAACGTGAACCGCGTGCGCTCGGTGCTGCGGCTGTCGTCGGTGAACACGACCAGGTCGCTGCCGTCCGCGGCGACCGGCAGGTGGCCCCAGACGACCTGGGGCACCAGCAGCTCGCCGGCGACGGCGACGTCGAGCTCCTGGCGCAGCACCGCTCGGACGCGGTCCTTGAAGGCGGGGTCGTCCTCGCCTGCCTCGGGCCGGTAGCCCCACTGGTTGCGGAAGAGCGCCGTGAGGTTGAGGTACCGGGCGATCTCCTCGATCGCCATGCCCTTGGCGACGCGCGTGCCGACGAACGGCGGCGTGAAGAGGGGGTTGTCGTCGGTGACGTCGGGCGAGCGACGGGGGAGCCCGTCAGGCGCGGGCGGGGCCACGTCGCGCGCGCGGCGCGGGACGCGGCGCTCGGAGATCTCGCGGCCGAACGTCGGGTCCTCCTGGCCCGAGGCGCGCAGCTCGGCGAGCCGGTTCATCACGCCCAGCCCCTCGAAGGCGTCCTTGCCGTAGAAGACACGCCCGTCGTGGCCCTCACGCAGCTCGCGCTCGACGTACGTGCGCGTGAGCGCCGCGCCACCGAGCAGGACCGGGACCGACGAGTACCCGAGATCACGTATGACCGACAGGTTCTCGCGCATGATCAGCGTGGACTTGACGAGCAGGCCGCTCATCCCGAGCGCGTCGGCCTTGTGCTCCTCGACCGCGGCGAGCATCTCGTTGATGCCGACCTTGATGCCGAGGTTGACGACGTCGAAGCCGTTGTTGGTGAGGATGATGTCGACGAGGTTCTTGCCGATGTCGTGGACGTCGCCCTTCACCGTCGCGAGCACGATCGTGCCCTTGCCACGCGCGTCGGTGCGCTCCATGTGCGGCTCGAGGTGCGAGACGGCCTGCTTCATGGTCTCGGCGCTCTGGAGCACGAACGGCAGCTGCATCTCGCCGGACGCGAAGAGCTCGCCAACCTCGCGCATCCCCTCCAGCAGGTAGTCGTTCACGATCTCGAGGGGCGCGAGCCCCTCTTGCATCGCCGCGTCGAGGTCGTCGGTGAGCCCCGTGCGGTTGCCGTCCACGATGCGCTTGGAGAGCCGCTCGCGCACCGGCAGGTCGCTGAGATCGTCGATGGTGTCGTCGTGAAGGCTGACCCCGTCGAAGATCCGCAGCAGCTCGCTCAGCGGGTCGTAGCCCTCGCGCCGTCGGTCATAGACGAGGTCCAGGCTCGCCTCCCGGGCGGCAGGGTCGATGCGCGCGAGCGGGAGGATCTTGGACGCGTGGACGATGGCCGCGTGGAGCCCCGCGGTGGCGCACTCGTGGAGGAACACCGAGTTGAGCACCTGGCGCGCGGCGGGCGACAGCCCGAACGAGACGTTCGACAGCCCGACGATCGTGTGCACGCCGGGCAGTTCGGCGGGGATCCGCCGGATCGCCTCGATCGTCTCGATGCCGTCGCGCCTCGAGTCCTCGAGCCCCGTCGAGAGCGGCAGCACGAGGGGGTCGATGAAGACGTCCTCGGGCGACAGGCCGTACCGGTCGACGGCGAGGTCAACGATCTTCTTCGCGGCTGACAGCTTCCAGTCCGCGGTCCTCGCCTGGCCCTCCTCGTCGATGCACGTCG
The DNA here is from genome assembly GCA_003135595.1 of Acidimicrobiaceae bacterium. GTDB lineage: Bacteria > Actinomycetota > Acidimicrobiia > Acidimicrobiales > RAAP-2 > Palsa-459. Next base: position 3,623 of record PLCI01000047.1, read on the forward strand.
CCACGACCGCCGCGCCGAACTCCCTTGCGAGCGAGAGGAAGGCGTCGAGGCGCGTGCCCGGCCCGTCGCCCTCCTCGAGGTTCACGCTGTTGAGCAGCGCGCGACCGCCGATCCACGACAGCGCGGTGCGCGCGACGGGCGCCTCGGTGGTGTCGACCATGAGGGGCGCGGAGGACTGGGTCGCGAGGCGCGCCATGAGCGCGCCCATGTCGGCGACGCCGTCGGCACCCGTGTAGTCCACGCAGACATCGAGGATGTGCGCGCCCTCTTTGATCTGGTCGCGCGCCATCGCGACGCAGGTGTCCCACTCCTCTCGGAGCATGGCCTCGCGGAACTTCTTGGAGCCGTTCGCGTTCGTCCGCTCGCCGACGAGCAGGACGCTCAGGTCCTGGCGGAACGGCACCGACGAGTAGATCGATGCCGCGGCAGGCTCGAGCGTCGGGTTCCGTGCCGCTGGCGTCGACCCGCGAACCGACTCGACGACCGCGGCGAGGTGCGCGGGCGTGGTCCCACAGCAGCCCCCGACCGCTCGGGTCCCGAACTCGGTCACGAACCTCGTGAGGTGGTCCGCGAGCTCCCCGGGCGACAGGTCGTAGTGCATTTTGCCGTCGACGACCGAAGGCAGGCCGGCGTTCGGCAGGCAGCTGAGCGGCAGCGGGCACGCGTCGGCGAGATAGCGCAGGGGCTCGTACATCTCGACGGGGCCGGTCGCGCAGTTGAGGCCGAGCACGTCGATCCCGACGGGGACGAGCGACGTGATCGCCGCGGCGATCTCGGTGCCGGGCAGCATCCTGCCGGTCAGCTCGATCGTCACCTGGGCCTGGACGGGCACGCGCCGACCGTGCCGGCGCATCGCGCGATGCGCCGCGCTGATCGCGGCCTTCGCGCCCAGGAGGTCGTACATCGTCTCGACGATGAGCAGGTCCACGCCGCCTTCGAGCAGCCCGAGGGCGAGCTCCTCGTAGGAGGCGCTCAGGTCGTGGTAGCTGATCTGGCCGAGCGAGGGGAACTTGGTCCCCGGGCCAATCGAGCCCGCGACCCAACGTGGCGACGTCGGCGTCGCGAACTCGTCGGCCACGCGACGGGCGATCCGCGCACTGCGCTCGGCGAGCTCGAGGGCGCGGTCGGCGATGCCGTACTCGGCGAGCACGACGGAGAAGGCGCCGAACGAGTTCGTCTCGACGACGTCGACGCCGACGTCGAGGAACGAGCGGTGCAGCTGCTCGACGACGTCGGGGCGGGTCGCACAGAGCACCTCGTTGCAGCCCTCGAGCACCGACGAGCCGAAGTCGTCGACCGAGAGATCGGCGAGCTGGAGATTCGTGCCGGTGGCGCCGTCGAAGACGACGAGCCCGCGCTCGAGCGCGATGAGGTACGACGCGTCGTCAGCGCGCATCCGCAGCGGCTCGTGCGCAGCAACTGTCATGTGGGCCTCAGGCTACCGGGGCACCCACAAGTAGCATCTCGGCGTGCGCATCTACACCAGGGCCGGTGACGATGGCACCACGGGTCTGTACTTCGGCGGCCGAGTCCGCAAGGACGATCCCGCGATCGAGCTGAACGGTGCCGTGGACGAGGCGCAGGCCGTGATCGGGCTGGCGCGATCCGCGATGTCGAGGGGCGGCGAACTCGACACACTGCTGGTCGCGATCGAGCGCGACCTGTGGGTGCTCATGGCCGAGGTCGCGACCTCGTCGGACAACCGGCGCAAGCTCGTGGCCGGCAAGTCCCTCGTGACCGAGGACATGGTGACGCGCCTGGAGCACGAGATCGACGCGCTCGCCGATCGCACCGATCTGCCCAAGGACTTCGTCGTGCCTGGCGAGGACGCCGCCGCCGCGACGCTCGACGTGGCTCGCACGGTGGTCCGCCGCGCCGAGCGCCTGACGGTCTCGATTCCGGTGGCCGGCTCGTTCGTGGCCACCTACCTCAATCGCCTGAGCGACCTGCTGTGGGCCGCCGCGAGATTCAAGGAGGGCGACGTGCACCGAAGCGCGAAGAGCGTGGAGGTCGACCGGTGACCACAGTGGTCCGGGTCGCCCTGGGGTTGGAGCCGATAGAGGGCTGTGCCGTCGTCCTGCCCGTCGCACGCGACGACGAGGGCCTCTTGATCCCGAGGGGTCTGCCGAGTGAGTTCTCCGGAGCAGCGGTGCCCGACCGTGTCGACACCGCGTGGGCCGCGCGCCAGGGCTTCGAGGGAAAGGTCGGCCAGACCCTCGTGCTGCGCACGATGGATCGCCCGACGGTCGTGCTCTGCGGGATCGGTGACGCCGCGGACGCCGACGCAGACGTGTGGCGGCGAGTCGGTGCAGCGGCGATGCGGGCGTCGGACAGAGCCGCCGAGGTCGCGCTGCTGCTCCCGTTGCCGTCGACCATCGAGACGAGGGCGGTCGCCCAGGCGGTCGTCGAGGGGGCGCTGCTCGGGTCGTCACGGTCGAACGCGTCGAAGACCGCGCCGCCTGACGATGCACCGGCGGGGATCGTCGTCGTGCCCGTCGCCCTCGAGGGCGTCTCGCCCCAGGACCGAGAGCTCGTCGACGAGGGTGCCGCACGCGGGGCGACGGTCGCCGAGGCCGTGTGCTGGGCGCGCGAGCTGATCAACCGGCCCGCTGCGCAGCTGACCCCGCGGCGCTTCGCGCACGAGGCGATTCGGCGCCTCGAGGCCGACCCCAACGTGACCGTCGACATCTGGCGCGACACCGAGATCGAGACGGAGCGACTGGGCGGCCTGCTCGGCGTCGCGGCTGGCTCGCTCGAGCCGCCGCGACTCGTCCGAGCGACCTACAGCCCGCCCGGTGCCACGTCCCACGTGGTGCTCGTCGGCAAGGGCATCACGTTCGACTCCGGGGGGCTCAGCCTGAAGACCGCCGACGGGATGGCGACGATGAAGACCGACATGACGGGCGCCGCGATCGTCCTCGGCGCCCTCAGCGTCGCGGCTCGGCTCGGTGCCGCGGCGAAGGTCACCGCGATCGCGCCGCTTACCGAGAACCTGCCCGGGAATCGCGCGATGCGGCCAGGCGACGTGCTCACGGCGAGGAACGGCACGACGATCGAGGTGCTCAACACCGACGCCGAGGGACGCCTCGTCCTCGCCGACGGGCTCAGCCTCGCCGTCGAGCTCCAGCCCGACGCCATCATCGACGTGGCGACGCTGACCGGCGCCGTGCGCATCGCACTCGGCCCGGACGTCGCGGCGATCCTCGGCACCGACGCCGCGCTCGTGAGCACGCTGCGGGCGTGCGGGGAGGCGCAGGGCGAGGCCCTCTGGGAGCTCCCGCTCGTCGAGAGCTACGAGAGCCACCTCGAGTCCGAGGTTGCCGACGTGAAGAACATCGGCAAGCCAGGGCAAGCCGGCACGATCGTCGCAGGGCTCTTCCTCAGACGGTTCACCGGCGGGCTGCCCTGGGCGCACCTCGACGTCGCGGCGACCGGGCGCGCCGAGGCCGACGACGGCTACCTCTTGAAGGGCGCCACGGGGTTCTCGCT
>PLCI01000047.1:7164-8425 GCA_003135595.1 Acidimicrobiaceae bacterium
TCACGGCGCCTCCGGAACGCACCGAGGAAGCAGGCACCGAGCCCTGCGTCCTCGGCGAGCAAGAGCAGCGACATCGTCGCGAACGCGGCGTCGGCGTGCCAGTAGGGAAGCGGCCACTGCTCGAGGTCCCCCAGTCCGCTCGCGGCCTTGTCGTCGTCGGTGTAGCGCGCGGCGTACGCGCCGGGCTCGCACACGACCACGACGGCGCCGCCTGCCCCGGCCAGTCCCGGGGCCCGGGGCGACGACGCACGCCACTCGGCGTCGGTGGCCGCCGCCAGGTAGTCGTGCACCCCCGCTCGTCCCGGGAGCACGACGGTCTGCACGCCGCGCACGTGGCCAGCGGTCGGCGCGCGCAGCGCCTCGGTGCACAGCTCGACGAGCAGGGCCTCGTCGAGCTCGGTGCCGTCGAACGCCCGCGTCATGCGACGTCGTCGGAGCGCGTCGCGCACGTCCATGCCGCGAGTCTGGCGACCTCGGTCGGGAATGTCGAGACGGGCCGCGGCGTTCGAGAGGCTCGTAGGATGGTGTGCCGAGGAGGCGCTGGTGCCAACGCCGAGGGAGCTGCTCGCCGCAGCGAAGTCACAGATCACCGAGGTCGCCCCCTCCGAGGCCGCCTCTGAGCTGGCCTCGGCGACCTTCCTCGACGTCCGCGAGGGCGAGGAGCACGTCCAAGGAGCGGTCCCCGGCGCGGTCCACATCCCGCGCGGCCAGCTCGAGTTCAACGTCGAGGGGCGGATCTCGGACCGCCAGGGCCGGGTCGTCGTCTACTGCGCTGGCGGTGTTCGCTCCGCGTTCGCCGCGAGGACGCTTGGGGACCTGGGGTTCACCGACGTCGTGTCGATGGCCGGGGGGTTCAACCGCTGGAAGGACGAGGGGCTGCCCATCGAGGTGCCCCGGACGCTCGACGCAGACCAACGAGAGCGCTACCACCGCCACCTGCTGCTCCCCGAGATCGGCGAGACCGGCCAGCAGCGACTGCTCGATGCCAAGGTCCTCCTGCTCGGCGCCGGGGGTCTCGGCTCGCCGGCCGCGCTCTACCTGGCCGCGGCGGGCGTGGGCACGATCGGCATCGTCGACAACGACGTCGTCGACATCTCCAACCTCCAACGTCAGGTGATCCACGACACGCAGCGGATCGGCATGCCCAAGGTCGATTCGGCGGAGCAGTCGATCAAGGCGCTCAACCCGGACGTGATCTATTTCGGCGGATTGACGCCCATCGGCGTGCGTATCCGCTCGCAGATGGACAAGCTCGGCATCA
>PLCI01000167.1 GCA_003135595.1 Acidimicrobiaceae bacterium
TAGGGGGCATCGGCGGACCCCACTCTCGGCGCGAAGCTCGGCGTCAGCACCTGGATCAGGACCTGGCCGGGCTCGACGAGCTGGTACGCACGCGCGAGCTCCACGAGCGCGCCGGGCTGCCGCAGCGCGATCGACCGGGCGGTGAGCTGTTGGCCCTCGTTGGAGAGCACGCTCAGCTGGGAGTTGGCTGACGACAGCGCCGCGCGCTGGTGCAGCAGCGCGCCGACAGGCAGCCACGCGGCAAGCACGATCGCCGCCGTCGCAATGCCGCCCGCGATCACGAGCCAGCCCTTGAGGTTCACGGGCGATGGCGCCGCCTCGATCGCGGCACGCTTAGTTGCCACGCGCGCTCCCCGACATCGTCGTGCGACCGGCGAATCGTGCAGCGTCGCCGAGCGACTCTTCGATCCGCAGCAGCTGGTTGTACTTTGCGACGCGGTCGGAGCGTGCGGGTGCACCTGCTTTCAGCTGCCCCGAGTTCGTGGCGACGACCAGGTCCGCCACCGTCGTGTCCTCGGTCTCCCCGGAGCGGTGCGAGATGACGGTCGAGTAGCCGCCCCTCGTCGCGAGCTCGACGGTGTCCAGCGTCTCTGTCAGCGTGCCGATCTGGTTCAGCTTGACCAGGATCGAGTTCGCCACGCCCTCGGCGAAGCCGCGGCGGAGCAGCGCCGGGTTCGTGACGAAGACGTCATCGCCGACGAGCTGCACGGTCGCCCCGAGCCCCGCGGTGAGCGCCCGCCAGCCGGCCCAGTCGTCCTCGGCCATGCCGTCTTCGATCGAGACGATCGGGTAGCGGCCGCACAGCTCGGCCCAGTAGTCCGCGAGCGCCTCGCTCGACAGCGTGCGGCCCTCGCCCGTGAGCTCGTAGGCGCCGTCACGCCACAGCTCGGTCGTCGCGGGGTCGAGCGCGAGCGCGACGTCATCGCCTGGCGTGTACCCCGCGCGCTCGATCGCCTCGAGGACGATCGTGATCGCGGTCTCGTTGTCGGGCAGGTCGGGCGCGAACCCGCCCTCGTCGCCGACGCCGGTCGACAGCCCCTTCTCGACGAGGATCGACTTGAGCGCGTGGTAGGTCTCNNTGGGCGCCGCCGTTGATGACGTTGAACATCGGGACCGGCAGGAGGTGCGCGTTGGCGCCGCCGATGTACCGGTAGAGCGGGAGTCCGGACTCGAGCGCGGCTGCGTGGGCGACCGCGAGGGAGACCGAGAGCAGCGCGTTGGCGCCGAGGCGGCTCTTGTCGGGCGTCGCGTCGAGGTCGCACAGCGACTGGTCGATGAGGCGCTGGTCGCATGCCTCGAGGCCCTCGAGCGCGGTCGCGATCTCGCCATTGACGCCGGCCACTGCGGTGTGGACCCCCTTGCCGAGCCATGGGGTCCCGCCGTCACGGAGCTCCACGGCCTCCCGCGCCCCGGTGGAGGCGCCCGAGGGCGCGATGGCGCGTCCCGCGGCGCCCGAGTCGAGCGTGACCTCGGCCTCCACGGTCGGGTTGCCACGCGAGTCGAGCACCTGGCGCCCGACGACCGACTCGATTCGACCCACGGCTACTCCCTCTCGCTGCGGCGAGGTTGCGACGCGTCCACGCTACCTGCCTCGTCGTGTCCGGCTTGGTACTTCGACTCATGGGCACGGACGAGTGCCGCGGCGGCGCGGGCTCGATCGCGCAGCGCCTGCTCGGGATCGACGCCGACAAGACGTGCGAGGTCGCACACGGCCTCCAGGGCGACACCGATCGCGTCGGTCGACGCGCGGTCGGCGCCGATGCTGGCGTCGTCGGGCATGCCGGACTGCGGCGCGAGCCTCGAGAGCGCGTCGCGGGCCGCGTCGAGGAGCTCGGTCGCGCCCCGCATCTCGAGCCCCGCGGCGAGGGACTTGCGCCGCACCTTCGCCATGAGGCTCAGGGCCGGCAGCGCGTCGGGTATCCCGTCCATGACGCTGTCGCGCCCCTTCTCGTCGCGCTTCAACGCCTCCCAGCGCTCGGCCACCGCGTCGGGGGTGTCGGCCACCGCGCCGGCGAAGACGTGGGGGTGGCGCGCGACGAGCTTGCGGTGCACGCCGTCGGCGATGGTGCAAAGGTCGAACAGCCCTTCTTCGATGCCGAGCCGGGCATGGAAGACGAGCTGGAACAGCACGTCACCGAGCTCCTCTTCGACGTGGTGGCCCGAGGACCGCACGCTCGCCGCGGAGTGCTGCGTCGCACCGTGCTCTGCCTCGTCGTCGAGCGCGGCTGCGAGCGACTCGAGCGCGTCGAGCGCCTCGTAGGACTCCTCGAGCAGGTACCGACCGAGCGAGGTGTGCGTCTGGACGCGATCCCAGGGACAGCGCTCGCGAAGCTCGTCCATCAGCTCGATGAGGTCCTCGAGCGCCTCGCCGGGGGTCCGCAGCCCCTCGAGGTACACCGAGGTCAGGTGGTCGGGGTCGCGAAATGACGCCAGCTCGGCGATCGAGAGCGTCTCGACCCGCTCGTCGGGCAGCCCGAGATGGTGGAGCACGATCGCGGTCAACGCCGAGCCCGCGAGGTCGTCGTCGACGCGCAGCGCGATGCCGGCGAGCACGTCGCGAGAGTGCGCCTGGGCAAGCAGGAGCGGGCCGGGGCCGCGGAGCCGGTTGGGAAGCGCCAGCGCGTCGCCGAGCCGGAGCCCGACCGCGACCGGATCGATCGACAGCGCCGTGCACGCGAGGTCGAGGAAGCTCAGCCCTGGCACGACGACGAGGTCCACGTCGTCTCGGTCGCCCAGGATCGCCACGGCGCGCTCGGCCACCGACGGCGAGCCGGGGACCGCGTAGACGACGGTGCCGCTCGGATCGCTCGCAGCGAGGCGCACCAGCTCGTCGGCGATCGTTTGGTAGAGCGCCTCGAAGTCCGATGCTTCCTCGTAGAGCCGGTCAAAGGACTCGACGTCGGGGAACGCGGCCGCGGCGGGATGGCGCCGTGTGCGCAGTCGAACGGTCGTCGCGCTCGCGATGCGTTCGCGCGCGGCCGTCGTCATGAGGTCGTCCGAAGCGGGACCGAGTCCCACCGCGACCACGGTCGGCACGGCTAGCCGATCGGTGCGTTCGCCGAGGTATTCGTGACGGCGCCGGCGGGCGGTTCGGCAGCGGTGTTCGGGATGATCTGGCCACCGATCCCATTGAGCGCCCACGCCCCCAGCCAGCTGGCGGCCGACACCGGCGTGGCCTGCTGGATCGTGGCGCCAAAGACCGTCGCGTTCCGGAGATTGACCTGGTGGACCTGGGACTCGACCGCCGTGGCGACCTGCTGGAAGCGGTTCGGCGTGCGCTTCGTCGGTGAGTACAGGATGTAGGCGCCTCTGATCGGCACGATGTTGACGTTCCCGGTCCGGGTCGAGCCGACCACCTGGAGCACCTGGGACCACACCGCCGAGTTCGGCGAGAAGCAGCCGATCATGCCGCCCTTCTTGTTCGTCGAGGTGTCCTTCGAGTAGCGCCTCGCTGCCTCCCCGAACGAGAGACCGTGTCCGATCCTGGACTTGATGGAGCTCGCCGCCGAGGCTGAGAGCACCTCGATGTCACTGACGCAGGTCGTCTCGAACTGCGACGAGTGCCGCGCGTACCACTGACGGAGCGCTCGACCGGACTCGGGGATCTTGATCCTGGCGGGGAGCAGGTCAACGAGCCCGAGGTCCGCTGCCTCGGCGCGCACCTGCTCGTCCTGGAACCAGACGGGCAGTGACGCGAGGATCGCCGCGCCGGACTGGAGGCGCGGAGTGCTCCCGCCGATGACCACCGCGGGGCACGAGAACGTCCCGGTGGCGTTTGCCGACGGCGGCGGGTTGAACGCACCTTCCAGGGCGCCCACGACTGCCCCTTCGAGCGCAAGCCGCGCGGTGACGAGCGCGGCCGGCGAGAGAGCGCTGGGATTGTGCGCCTCGACAAAGGGCGTGATGGCGAGCTGGGTGACGCGCACGTCTGCCCACAGCACCGCAGCCAAGCTCGACCGCGACTGCGGCGAGGCGCCGCCGACGCTCGGCCCCTGGGTCTGGTATTGCGAGGCCCCGAAGACCTGCGCCTGGAGGTAGCACTCGAACATCGGGCTCGACTTGATCGCCGCCAGCTCGTTGTCGAACGAGGCCCCGGCGAGTGTGGTCGACCCCACCTTGAGCGCCGCCGCAGGCAGCGCCAGTCCCGCGGTGACCGCGACGGCGACGGCCACCAGCAGGAGACCGAGGACCTTGGGCACCGTTCGATGCTAACGGCCGAGCCAGCTAGCTTCTGGTCCGCGATCTACGCGGCGGGAACGAGCGTCCGCAGCAGCTCGGTCAGCTGCCTCGGGGACGGGTCGGCGCGGTCGAGCACGACGCGCACCGTGCGGCTCGACGACTCGTAGGCGTCCTCGCCGTGGAGGCGCCGCAGCCGGACCTGCGCGGAAGGCGGCAGCTCGAGCGGCGACAGCCTCGCGACGGCGTCGCGGCGCATGCCGCCCCTCGCGGGGAGCACCTGGATCTCGCGCACGCCGCAGCGGAGGCACTCGACGCGCAGCTCGGCGAGCGCGAGCAGGATGCGCGCGGGCTCGGGCAGAGGCCCGAACCGGTCCTGCCACTCGGTCTCGACGTCGTCGAGCTCGGCGGTCGTCGTCACCCTGGCCAATCGCCGGTAGGCATCGAGCCGGTCGTCCTCGGCGGTCACGTACGTCGTCGGCAGGTGCGCGTCACCGGGGACGTCGAGGGAGACCGTCGGCAGCTCGGGCCGCACGATGCCGGTCGCCTCGCTGATCGCCTCTGCCACGAGCTGGACGTACAGGTCGTAGCCGACCGCGGCGACGTGCCCGGACTGGTCGCGACCGAGCAGGTTGCCCGCGCCCCGGATCTCGAGGTCCCGCATCGCGATCTTGAAGCCGCTCCCGAGCTCGGTGTGCTCCCCGATGGTCCGAAGCCGCTCGTAGGCCTGTTCGGAGAGCACGCGCCCAGGGGGGTGGAAGAGATACGCGTAGGCGCGCTGGCCGCCTCTCCCGACGCGGCCACGAAGCTGGTGGAGCTGGCCGAGCCCCAGCAGATCGGCACGGTCGACGACCAAGGTGTTGACCGTCGGCATGTCGATGCCCGACTCGATGATCGTCGTGCAGACGAGCACGTCGCTGCGACGCTCCCAGAAGTCGTAGACGACCCGTTCCAGTGTCCCCTCGTCCATCTGGCCGTGCGCCACCACGACGCGCGCCTCGGGGACGAGGTCGGCCACGTGCCGTGCGACCTGCTCGATGTCCGCGACGCGGTTGTGCACGAAGAACGCCTGGCCCTCGCGCAGCAGCTCGCGGCGCAGCGCCTCAGTGACCGCGCGGTCGTCGAACTCGCCGACGTAGGTGAGGATCGGCTGGCGGTCGACGGGCGGCGTCTGGATCATGGACAGGTCGCGGATGCCGGTGAGCGCCATCTCGAGCGTCCTCGGTATCGGGCTCGCCGTGAGCGTGAGGACATCGACGCCCGTCGAGATCCGCTTCATCGCCTCTTTGTGCGTCACGCCGAAGCGCTGCTCCTCGTCGACGACCAGGAGCCCGAGGTCCTTGAACTCGATGCCCTCTGCGAGCAGCCGATGCGTGCCGATGACGACGTCGACGGAGCCGTCCGCGACGCCCGCGATCACCCGCCGAGCGTCGGCGTCGGCGAGGAACCGGCTGAGCATCTCGACGCGCACGGGATAGCCGGCGTAGCGGTCCGAGAAGGTCTGGAAGTGCTGGCTCGCGAGCAGGGTCGTCGGGACCAGCACCGCAGCCTGCTTGGCGTCCTGGACGCACTTGAACACGGCGCGCACCGCGACCTCGGTCTTGCCGAAGCCGACGTCGGCGCACACGAGGCGGTCCATGGGCCGCGGCGTCTCCATGTCGGCGCGCACGTCGTCGATCGCGTGCTGCTGGTCGACGGTCTCGGTGAAGGCGAACAGCGCCTCGACCTCATGCTGCCAGAGGGTGTCCGGCGAGAAGGCGTGGCCGCTCGTCTGGGCCCTCGTGCGATAGAGCGCCACGAGCTCCTGGGCGATCTCGCCCGCCGCTGCCCTCGCGCGCGACGTGGTCCGCTGCCAGTCGGCTCCTCCCATCTTGGACAGCGTCGGCGTCTCGCCACCCGAGTACGCCGTGATCGCGTCGATCTGGTCGGTCGGGAGGTAGATGCGGTCGGTGCCACGGAACTGGAGGATCAGGTAGTCCCTCGTGGTCCCGGCGAGCTGGCGGGTCGTCACGCCCGCGAACCTCGCCACGCCGTGATGGCGGTGCACCACGAACGAGCCGGGTGCGAGATCGTCGAAGAACCCGTCGACGGCCCTCGAGCGCGGCCGGGGAGCGCGATGGACCGCGCGCCGCCCCGTCACGTCGACGTCCGCCCACACCGCGAAGCCCGCGCCGGGTGCCGCGCACCCGGCGGACAGGCTGATGACCATGACGTTCAGCGCTCCGGGCACCAGCACCTCGGTGATCAGCGCGGTGACGCCCTCGGCGGCGAGCTGGCCCGCGAGGTGCGACGCCGACGCGGGCGACTGCGCGCACACGATCGCCGTCGTGCCCTTGGGCGCGGTCGAAAGCGCGCTCGCCAGACGGGCGGGATCGCCGCGCAACGCGACGGGTGCGTGCAGGTCGGCCACCGGCGTCCCGGGGTCCTCGGGCACGGCCGGCAACCGGATCGGGTCGCTGGGCGAGGAGGCGAGCGCGTCATCGAGCGCGACGTGCAGGGGTGGCGGCGCGACGGGCGCCCCCCAGGTCACCGCGAGGACCTTCAAGAGCTCGGACTCCTCGTCCAAGAGCTCGTTCGCCCGGTCAGCGGTGCGTGAGGGCTCGAGCACGACGACGAGGTCGCCGTCGCGCAGTGACGCGGTGATCGGCGGCCCGTCGTCGAGCCACGTGAGCCAGCCCTCCATCCCGTCGAACAGCTCGCCGTCGGCAAGCCGGGTGAAGTAGCTGCTCCCCCACGCCTCGGTCACCGCCAGTCGCTCGGCGAGGCGCCGGTCGTCGGCGTCGAGCACGAGCTCCCGGCACGAGAAGAGCCACAGCGCGTCGCACGCGGCTACCTGGCGCTGATCGCCCGGGTCGAAGGTGCACAGCCTGTCGACCTCGTCGCCGAACAGGTCGACGCGAACGGGGCTGTCGGCCGTCGAGCCCCAGACGTCGACGATGCCGCCGCGGACCGCCACCTCGCCGCGGTGCTCGACGCGATGCTCTCGCCGGTACCCGAGGGCGACGAGCCCCGCGAGCAGCTCGTCGCGCTCCACGACGTCACCGGTACGCACGACGACCGGCGCAGGAGGGACCTGCCGGGTCGGTCGCTGCATCAGCGCTCGGGCCGACGCGACGACGATTCGCGGGCGACCTGCCGCCTGGGACAGCCGCCACCTTGTCGCGTGTCGCGCGCCCATCGCGGCGATCTCGGGGCTCACGCGCTCGAACGGCAGCGTGTCCCACGCGGGCAGCGCGGCGACCGGTCCGTCGGCTGCGCCGACGGCGCTGGGCGTGGCGCCGCCGAGAAAGCACACGAGGTCGCGTTCGAGCCGCTCGGCGTCGAGCGTGGTGGGCGCGATGACGAGTGTCGTCGCGCCGTCTCGGATCGTCGAGAGCGACGCGAGCAGCGGCGCCTGGCCGGCAACCGACACGGCGACGACCGCGCCCGGCACCGCGGCGCGGACACCCGGGTCGGTGCGCAGCGCGTATGCGAGCGGTGCGAGCCGTCCGGCCCCGTCAGTCACCGCGCACGCCGTTGAGGCGGACCGACGCCTCCTCGAGCCCGTGGCGCACGACGTCTTCGAGCGCGTCGGCGCCGGCGACGACCGCGGCGTCCAGCACGGCCCGGTCGGTGCGGCCCGGACGACCGAGGACCCAGTCGGCGCCCCGGTCCTTCGAGGGCGGCTTGCCCACACCCACGCGGAGCCTCGAGTACCCGTCGGTGCCCAGGGCACTGCTGATCGAACGGAGGCCGTTGTGTCCGGCGAGCCCGCCGCCCGTCTTCAGCTGGAGCCTGCCGGGCTCGAAGTCGAGCTCGTCGTGGACGATCAGTATCCGGGCCACGTCGTCCAGGCCGCTTCGGCGGACAAGCGGCACCAGTGCCGCCCCCGACTCGTTGACGTAGGTCGTGGGAACCGCGACGAGCACGTGGTGGCCGTCGATGACCACGTCAGCGAGCCGTGCGCGCAGGCGGGGCTCTGCTCGCAGCGACGCACCGGCACGGCTCGCAAGCTCCTCGACGACGGATGCTCCGAGATTGTGCCGGGTGTCGCGATACTCGACGCCGGGGTTCGCGAGCCCGACGATGAGCCACTCCGAGGGTGTCCCGCGGCGCGGCGAGCCGTCATGGCGACGGCGGAACACGGACTACGACTCGTCGGCAGGAGCCTCCGCGACGACGACGTCCTCGGCGGCCTCGGCCTTGACGGTCGGGGCCACGCGTGCTGCGTGCGTGCCGATGACGGTGGTCTGCGGGTCCTGGGTCGCCTCGACGCCCTCGGGGAGCTCGAGGTCGCTGATCCGGATCGCACCGCCGACCTGCAGCTCGGAGATGTCGACGGTGATCGAGTTCGGGATCTTGTCGGGCTGGGCCTTCACGTGGATCGAGAACAGCTGCTGGTCGACCTCCCAGTCGTGGTGGCGGACCTCGACGGCGTCGCCGATGACCTGGAGCGGGACCTCCACCTCTACGCCCTGGGAGCGGTTCACCACCTGGAAGTCCACGTGGTGGACGGTGCCACGCACCGGGTGACGCTGGATCTCCCGCGCCAGCACGAGGTAGTGCTTGGAGCCGGCGACGAGGTCGAGCAGCGTGTTCAGCCCCTGCTCGCCTGAGAGCGCCTGGCGAAACGCCTTGGCGTCCACAGAGACGGGCAGGGCCGTCACGCCGGGGCCGTAGACGACGCCGGGGATCTTGCCCTCGCTGCGGAGCCGACGCGTCTCGCTCGAGCCGATGGGGCGACCGAGCTCAGCGGTGAGAGTGATGTCGGGCATGTCGGTCTCCTCGAACGGTGCTGCGACGGCCCAGCGCCAAGCGCGGACCGACCGAGCACTCTACTGCGGTTCGAGGAGGCGCCTGCGGCTCAGGCGAGGTTCTCCCCACCGAAGATCTCCGACACCGACGTGCCCTCGAAGACCGCGTCGATCGCGTCGGCAAGCAACCTCGACACGGAGAGCACCTCAAGGCCGTCGAAATGGCGCTCGGGGGGCACGGGGAGCGTGTCGGTCACGATCACCCTGGTGATCGGCGACGCCTTCAGCCGGTCGCTCGCGGGGTCCGAGAGGACCGCGTGGGTGGCGAGCGCCCAGATGTCCGAGGCACCCGCGTCGACCAGGAGGTCCGCGGCCGCGCAGATCGTCCCGGCGGTGTCGATCATGTCGTCGATGAGGATGCAGTGTCGACCCTCGACCTGGCCGACGACGTGGCGCGCCTCGACGGACTGCCCACCGTTTCGTGGCCTCGTCTTGTGGACCAGCGCGAGGTCCGCACCGAGTCGCTGGGAGTAGCGCTCCGCGACCTTCACGCGTCCCGCGTCGGGCGTCACGACCACGATGTCGCTCGTCGCTTGGTCCCGGAGGAACGTCTCGAGCACCGGCGCCGCGGTGAGGTGATCGAACGGCACGTCGAAGAACCCCTGGATCTGCCCGGAGTGCAGGTCGACGGACATCACCCGGTCCGCACCGGCAGCCTGGAGCATGTCCGCGACGAGCTTCGCGGTGATCGGCTCACGGCCGGTCGACTTGCGGTCCTGTCGCGAGTAGCCGTAGTAGGGGCACACGGCGGTGATCTGCTTCGCCGAGGCGCGCTTGGCGGCGTCGATCATGATGAGCTGTTCCATGAGCGAGTCGTTCACCGGACCGCAGTGCGTCTGCAGGATGAAGACGTCGGCTCCTCGNNGACAGCGGGATCTCGAGGTGCCGTGCGATCGACCTCGCGAGCTCAGGGTGCGATCGGCCCGAGACGAACTCGAGTCGGTGCTTCGAGATCACCTCCACTCCCACGAGGCTACCCAGCCCGGACGACTGGGTGCGTCGGTGACTACAGGCCGAGGGTCGAGTGTGGCCGGATCCGGGCGCCGGAGGGCACGTCCGTGCCGGGACCGAGGACGCTGAAGGAGCCGACCTCGGCGTCCTCGCCGATTCGCGCGCTCGTCGCGTGGACGGTGCCCACGTGCGCGCGCGCGCCGACCACCACGTCGATGAGCATCGCCCCGGGACCGACCTGGGCGCCCGCGCCGATCCTGCAGGCACCCTTCACGATCGTCCCCGGCAACAAGGAGACGTCCTCGGCGAGCTCGACGTCGGCGTCGACGTAGGTCGACGCGGGGTCCCACATCGTGACCCCGCGACGCATCCACCGCTCGTTGATCCGCCGCCGCAGCTCCCCCTCGGCTGCTGCGAGCTGGACGCGGTCGTTCACGCCGGACACCGCGGCGACGTCGTCGGTCGAGGACGCACGGGTCATGTGGCCCGCGTTGTAGAGGACCCCGACGATGTCCGTCAGGTAGTACTCCGACTGGGAGTTCGTCCTGTCGAGACGACGCAGCGCGGGGCCGAGGAGCGCCATCTTGAGCAGGAAGATCGACGTGTTGACCTCGTGGACCTCGCGCTCCTCAGCGCTGGCGTCGAGCTCCTCGACGATGCGCGCGACCGCGCCGTCGCGCCCGTGGATCACGCGGCCGTAACCGGTCGGGTCGCCGAGCGTCGTCGTCAGGACGGTGAGGGCGTGGCGGCCCGCGACGTGGTCGTGCACGAGCGACGTGAGGATCTCGGCTCGCAGCAGCGGGACGTCGCCGGGGACGATGAGCACGTCGTCGTCATCGTCGTCAGCCACGTCGAAGCTCTCGAGCGCGACGCTCACGGCGTGCCCGGTGCCGAGCTGCTCGGGCTGCTCCACGAACTCGATCTCGAGACCTTGCGGGGACCGTTCGGTGAGCGACTTCATCACCCACTCGGCCTCGTGTCCGACCACGACGACGACGCGATCGACCTTGAGCTGGCTCACCGCGTCGATCACGTGGAGGACGATCGGGCGCCCGCAGATGAGGTGCAGCGGCTTCGGCCGCTGCGAACGCATCCGTGTGCCTTCGCCCGCTGCGAGCACGATCGCGCGGAGAGCTGCCATGACTCCTCTCTAGCAGGACGAGGGGGCCTAGCCTCGGCTCTGTGGCAAGGGTCCGCTACGACGAGTTCTCGATGTTCCACGAGAACGCCGCGGAGTGGTCGCTCCCCTATGACACACCCCCCGACGTCGAGCGTCTCTTCGTCACGGTGTCGCCGGGACGCCAGCTGAGCGCGCTGCGCTGGGGGCGCACGCAGCCCGCGGTGGTCCTGCTGCACGGAGGTGCCCAGAACGCGCACACCTACGACACCGTCGCGCTTTCGCTTCGCCGACCGATCCTCGCCGTCGACCTGCCCGGCCACGGCCACTCCGATGCCGCGCCCGGCGGGATGGGCGACGTCGTCGGCCACGCCCGCGACGTCGTCGAGGCCCTGCGTGCGCTCGGCATCGAGCGAGTGCCCCTTGTCGGGATGTCGCTCGGAGGACTCGTCGCGCTCCGGGTCGCCGCGACGGCGCCCGACGTCGTGGACCGCCTTGGCATGATCGACATCACGCCCGGTCTGACACCCGAGAAGTCAGGTCACATCACCGCCTTCGTGAACGGCCCGAGGACCTTCCCCAGCCTGGAGGAGCTCGTCGCGCGCACGGTCGAGCACAACCCGACCCGATCGGAGAGCTCGCTTCGTCGCGGCGTGCTCCACAACGCGATGCAGCTGGACGACGGCACCTGGATGTGGCGGCATCAGCGCTTCGAGCCGCCGAGCGACGTTCGCTCGCTCGACGCAGCGGCGCTGTGGGACGAGCTGTCGGTCGTTCGCGCGCCGATCCTGCTCGTTCGAGCGATGGGTCACGGCTCCGTCGTCGATGATGAGGACGAAGCCGAGTTCCGGCGTCGACAGCCGTCGGCGACGATCGTGCACGTGGCAGACAGCGGCCATTCCGTGCAGGGCGACCAGCCGCTCGTCCTGGCCGACGTGCTTGCCTCGTTCCTCGACCGCTGACGCAGCTCGGAGGTCAGTCGGGCAGCGTTCGCTCCTCAGGGATCGGGAACGGCGCGTGCTTCGTGTAGGCGCTCCGCCCGAGCTTCGCGTACGTCGCCGTGTACCGAGTGATCGCCTGGCGGTGCGCGTTCGAGCCGGGCTCTGCGTCTCTGATCGCGTCGAGGTCGGCGCGCAGCTGCTCGACCAGTCGCACGGTCTGGAGAAAGCCGTCGTCGATCACCCCTCAATTATCGCGTGCACGATCGCGGTTTGGAACAGGAAGATCGTTCTATGCGAGCGCACGTGAACGTGGCGTGAGGACTCTGCGTCAACGACGTGTCATGTCGCAGGTCGCACGCTTGTGTCAAGTCCAAGGACCGTGACCGCCGCGCGACGTCCACCGGGGCGCCCTCGGGACTGGCTGGCGGGGGAGGGCTCGAACCTCCAACCTACGGATCCAAAGTCCGTCGTTCTGCCAATTGAACTACCCGCCATCGACGACACGTCGCGTGATGCCCGAGCCCGCGCCATCCGAGCCGTGCGGGCAACCGTACCAATGGCATCGAATGTCGCATGGACCCTGTCGCACGCTGGATTCTTCTCGTGCTCTTAGGCGAGGCTGCGGCGCGACTTAGCCGCAGGCCGGAGGATGGCGGCCGACGAGGAGGACCGATGCGCCGTGCACACACCCCGACGGCGCAGCTGATCTGGACCCAAGAGCTCGCGCGAGGCCCGCTCGGTAGGCTCTACGCAATGCGTGGGGCGCCGCGATGAGGATCCTCGTCGTGGAGGACGATCCCGCGGTTCGCAACTCGCTGTCGCGCGCGCTGCGACTCGAGGGCTACGAGGCAGAGCTGCACGAAGAGGGCCTCTCGGCGATCCGCTCCCTCCAGGTGGCCGCGCCCGACGCGATCATCCTTGACCTTGGCCTGCCCGACGTCGACGGGATCGAGATCTGCCAGCGGGTCCGCGCGACGGGGGACGCCACGCCCATCCTCATGGTCACCGCCCGCGACGCCGTCAACGACCGCGTGTCGGGTCTCGACGCGGGGGCCGATGACTACCTGGTGAAGCCCTTCGACCTCGCCGAGCTGTTCGCGAGGCTGCGGGCCCTGCTTCGACGACGCGGTCCGGCCGACGGTGAGACCGACGTGCTGCGGTTCGTCGACCTGTCGCTCAACTTGTCCACGAGGGACGCGAAGCGCGCCGAGCGCACGTTCACGCTGACGCGCGTCGAGTTCGACCTCCTCGAGCTCTTCTTGCGCCATCCGCGGCAGGTCCTGACCCGCGACGTGATCCTCGACCGCGTCTGGGGCTACAACTTCGACACCGGCACGAACTCGCTTGCCGTCTATGTGGGCTACCTGCGTCGAAAGCTCGAGGAGGGCGACGAGCCCCGGCTGCTGCACACGGTGCGCGGGGTCGGGTACGTGCTCAGGGAGCCGTGAGCTTTCGGACCAGGGTGAGCGCGGCCGCCGCGGTCGTCGTCGCGATCGCCGTGGCGATCGCGAGCTTCGTCGCCTACCGCGCGGCACGCGACGCGCTCGTCGGGTCTGCAGACTCCTCGCTGAACGGCGCCTATGAGGCCATGACCACGACGTCGGTCACGGGTGCCCCGACGCTGGACCCCGGGAACAGCCCGGGCTTCGGGATCCTGTTCGTGAGCGCCGCCGGCCGCACTCTGCCTGGTGTCCCTGGCGTCGGGGTGCGCTACCTGCCCGTCGACTCGACGATCACCCAGGTCGCCTCGGGCAAGCAGCACGCGCTGTTCCGAACCATCAAGTCCTCGGACGGCAATGCGCTGCGCGAGCTCATCGTGCCGATCCCCAAGGGGACGCTGCTCGACGAGTACGGGGCGACCTTCGAGCTCACGAGCCCCGTCGCCCTGGTCCTCGTCGAGCCGTTCCAGGGCATCGAGGACCGCCTGGGCTCCCTCGGCAACTACCTCTTGGCGCTCGCGGCATTCGGCGTGGTGGTCGCCGCGCTGTTCGGCTGGCTCGCCGCACGCGCGGCGCTCGTGCCGCTCGCCGAGACGACGACCGACATCGAAGAGGTGGCGACGACGCTCGACGTGTCGCATCGAATGGACGAGGGCTCGCCCGACGAGCTCGGGCGGTTGCGCCGGGCGTTCAACCGGCTGCTCGCGGCGCTCGAGGGCTCCCAGGATGCTCAGCGACAGCTCATCTTGGACGCGAGCCACGAGCTGCGGACGCCGCTCACGAGCCTGCGCGCGAATGCCCAGGTGCTCGGCCGGATCGACGAGCTCGACTCACAGGACGTCGCGCAGCTGTCCGTCGACATGGTCACCCAGGTCGACGAGCTGACCGGACTCGTGGGCGACCTCACCGAGCTGGCCCGAGGTGAGCACACCGTCGAGCCGGCGAAGGACTTCGACCTGGCCGAGCTCGTGAGCGAGTGCGCCGAGATCGCAGAGACCCACGCGCGGACCAAGCTCGTGGACGTCGAGGTGGACGTCGAGTCCTGCACCGTCCACGCCTCGTGGGAGCGGGTCACCCGCGCGGTCGGGAACCTGCTCGACAACGCGATCAAGTTCAGCCCGAGCAGCGGACAGGTGCGCGTCAGCTGCCGGCAGGGCGTCGTGACCGTCGAGGACAGCGGCGCGGGGATCGCCGAGTCGGACCTCCCATTCGTCTTCGACCGCTTCTACCGCTCCTCGCGGGACCGGGGACTGCCGGGCTCGGGGCTCGGGCTCGCGATCGTCGCCCAGGTCGCCGAGGGCGCGGGCGGGACCGTCACCGCAGGTTCGAGCCAGCTGCTGGGCGGCGCGCGACTCGAGCTCCGCCTCCCGCCTCCGAACGGCGCGTCGACGTTCTGAGGGCATTCTTAGGGTCAGCAACGCCTCGCCTTATCGCACACCCCGACAATTGAAACGTCAACGGAATCCACCAAGTGCAGGAGTCCGGCGTGCACCAGGCAGCCAGTCCTTACGACATCCACCGCAGCGCTCGTTCCCCCAAGCGAGTCCGCTGCACCACCCAGGTGGGACACACGTATGGGTCGAGCTGCCTGGTGCCGACCTCGGGCTCGTCGCGCGCGTTGCGGCCATCGATCCGATGCCCCGTCCCCCATCAGGACCGGACTGGCAGCTGAGCGACGAGCACTTCGATCGGCCGGCTGGCGGGCGTCACCCCATCGTCCGTCGCCGGCCGGTCACCACGTTGCAGGCATCTGTCCCTGCGTGATCCTTCGCGCACGCCCGCATTGGCCCGAGGGACGAGGTCAGCCCGGGGACTCTTGAATGAGCTCGATGCGATTGCCGAACGGATCGGCGACGTAGCCGCGACGCACGCCCTCGAGCGCGTCGTCGTAGGTGAATCGCACGCCCGCTGCCGCGAGGGATACCGCAAGCGCGTCGAGGTCGTCGACGAGGAACGCGGGGTGCGCCTTGGTCGCCGGCGTGAAGCTCGGGTCCACGCCGAGGTGCACGACCACCGAGCCGCGCTCGAACCAGCACCCACCACGCGCGGCGAGCACCGGGGGCTTCGGCACCGACGCGAGGCCCAGCACGCCCTCGTAGAACGCGACTGCCTCAGGCTCCTTGCCCGCGGGCATCGCGAGCTGGACGTGATCGAGGCGCACGAGTCGCGGCGTCGTCATCGCCTCGATGGTCCCGGTACGCCTTGAGCGTTTGCGCGCACTCGTGGTCTCCTTGCACCTCGATCGTCACCTGCGGGTTGGCGGCATGTGGTGAGCGGCAACTAGCGTGCCACAGGCCATGGGATCGCTCATCAAGAAGCGCCGCAAGCGGATGCGCAAGAAGAAGCACAAGAAGATGCTGAAGAAGACCCGCTGGCAGCGCAGGGCGGCTGGCAAGTAGCTCAGGCCCCCGGCATCCCCGTCGTCGTGGCGAGCAGCAGCCGCACTGGGCCGTGCACCGTCTCGAGGACCTCGATCGAGGAGTGGCCGAGCGCGAGCGGGTCGCCCTCGCAGAAGAGCGTGGACCCGCTGCCGGCGAGCACGAAGTCCGCGCCCGCCCGCTCCTCGAGCAGCCGACGGACCGCAACGAGCTCGGGTGCGACGCGCTCGGCGGCGGCGGTCAGGTCGTTGCGCGGATGCCGCCGCTGAGGTCCGTCGAGCTCGTCGAACGCCCGGTAGCACGACGCGGTGTCCACGTGGATCGACGGGATGCCGAGCGTGACCGTTCGCGTGACGGGCGTGAGCGGCTCGATCAGCTCGCCGACGCCCCGGACCATCGCGCGCCCGCCGACGCAGCAGAACGGGACGTCCGAGCCGAGCTCGAGCGCGACGCGAGGATCGGTCTCGCCCGCCCAGCGCAGCACCGCCGCGGCATCGGCCGAGCCGCCTCCGAGTCCTGAGCCCTGCGGGATCCGCTTCACGAGGTCGACGTCGGCGCGGCGGCCGACGAGTCGCAGCGCGCGGCGCACGAGGTCGTCGTCGCCGAGTCGGGCGTCAGCCACGGTGGCCGGGGACTCGGCTCGCGCACGGAACCAAGGCTCGGCGTCGGTCTCGTTGAGCTCGAGCACGTCCGCGAGGTCCATCGTGACCATCTCGGCCTCGAGGAGGTGCCGACCGTCGGGACGAAGGCCGGTCACGTGGAGCGACCAGGTGAGCTTGGCGTTGGCGAGGACCTGGCTCACGGCCGCGCAGCGAGCCGGGCGAAGGCGCCCACGTCCAGCTCCTCGGGACGCTGCGTGGGCGCCACGCCCGCGCGCTCGAAGGCGCCGTCGTCGATGACGCCGGCGAGCGAGCGACGCAGCATCTTGCGGCGTTGCGAGAAGGCGGTCGTCACGACCTCGAACAGCCGCTCCTTCGAGACCTCGCTCGGGTCCACCGCCGGCGCGCCCCTGCGCTCGATCGCGATCAGCGACGAGTCGACGTTCGGCTCTGGAGCGAACACCGTCCTTGGGACCTGCCCACGCACCGACGCCATGGCGAAGTAGGCGACCTTGACCGAGACCGCGCCGTAGGCGGGGTCCCCTGCCTTCGCGGCGAGGCGCTCGGCGACCTCTGACTGGACCATCACGAACAGCGACGTTGCCGCGGGCACCTCGTTGAGGAGCCGCATGACGATCGGGACCGCCACGTTGTAGGGCAGGTTGGCGACCACGCGCATGGGTGGCGCCCCGCACATCGCGGCGAGGTCCACCTCGAGGGCGTCGCCCACCACGATCTGGCAGCGCCCCTCGGTCACGTCGGCGAGCACCGCCGCGAGACGCTCGTCGAGCTCGACGGCGGTCACCGCCGCCCCGGCGTCGAGCAGCTCGACGGTGAGCGAGCCGAGGCCAGGACCGATCTCGACGACGCGGTCGCCCGGGGCGACCCCGGCGAGCCGGACGATCCTGCGTGCGGTATTGGGGTCGACGAGGAAGTGCTGGCCGAGCGACTTCTTTGGTGAGAGGCCGTGATCGCGGAGCAGCCCCGCGACCTGCGACCTCGTCAGGGTCACCAGCTGATGCGGACCATGATCACGCCTTGGGAGAGCGGCGCAAGCTCCTCGAAGCAGTAGTTCGAGAGGTCGACGACCCGACCGGGGTTGTGCGCCTCGGTGTCGGTCACGAGGCACTGGATCGTCTTGTGGGTGGCGAGGTCCGTCACGGTGAGCAGTGTGCCGTGCGGGAGGAACGGGCTGGCGCATTGCCCGGGGTGCCAGCCGTACCAGGTGGCGATCCCCACCCTCGAGTGCCCGCGACCGGAGCCGGGCCCTCGCTTGCCCCGGGCGTCCTGGCGAGCCTCGGCGGCGGCGCGGATCGCGGCGGCGTGGCGCGCCTTGGCGAGCCTGACGGCGGTCGCGTGGCGCACCTCGGCGGCGTGCACCTTGGCGTCGTGGTGCCGCAGCTGCCCGTAGCGCGACCGGTCGAAGGCTGCCTGCGCGGCACCGGCCTGGACGGCCGCTGCGTGGTCGAGCTTGGCCTCGTGGATCGCCAGTTGGTGGTGCCACCGAATCTGGTTGTGACGGCGGGCCCGTTGGCGCGGCGTCAGGGGTCGGGTCGGCCGGTCCGACGCGACCAGCTGGGTCCGCGTGAGCGCGGTCGTGCCCGTCAGCCCAGCCGACCGGTCGGCGTCTCGGGCGGTCGCCGCCGCGGGGGCGGCGCCGCCATGCAGCAGCGCAAGCGGGGCGGCGAGCATGGTCACCGCGGCGAACGCGGCCACCATCAACCGCCCCTTGGCGCGGGTTGCCCTCAGATCCTCCACCCTTCTCCGGGGACATCGCACCTTCGACGGGGTCGCCGCCGAGGGACGAGGGGGACGCTACGAAGCGCCTTCCGGCAGGTGCAAGTCGTGGCATCAACGGTCGAGGGCACGTGCAGGTCACCTTAAGTAACCAGTGGTTAATCCCGGCTCATAGACGGTTTGTGGGGCGTCGTCCCAGATCAGGAGGGGTCAAGGTAGCTGAAAACCCTCGATGCATTCACTGTCGTGGACTCGCGAACAACACTCAAGTCGAGGTTGAGGGTTGCAGCGACGCGCTCCCCCACGAGTGGCACCAGAGCCGGCTCATTCGGTCGACCACGGTGCGGCTCGGGGGCGAGGAAGGGGCTGTCGGTCTCGACGAGCAGCCGGTCGAGCGGGACCTCGCCGAGGGCGGCTCGGATGGACTCGGCATTCTTGAACGTCACGATCCCTGAGAACGAGACGTACATGCCCGCGGCGACGCAACGCTGCGCGTCCTCGGGGCCACCCGAGAAGCAGTGCAGGATCGTGCGGTCGGGCACGCCGACGTCACCCAGGATCTCGAACAGGTCGTCGAAGGCGTCGCGGACGTGGAGCACCACGGCGAGGTTGCGGACCCCTGCGAGCGCGAGCTGGTCGCGCAGGGCCTGGCGCTGGGCCCCCCTCGGGGAGTGCTCGTAGTAGTAGTCGAGCCCGCACTCCCCTATCGCGACGACCCGCTCGGCGCCCTCGGCATCGAGGACCCCGTCGAGCGAGGCGGCGCCCCTCGAGGCGTCATGGGGATGGAGACCGACCGTCGCGAGCACGTCGACGGGGAGTCCCTCGAGACTCGCGATCCGCACCGCCTCGAGCGAGCTGTCCGCGTCGGTCCCCACGCACACCGCCCGGGTGACCCCGGCTGCCGCGGCACGGTCGAGCACGGCCCGCAGCCCGGCGTCGTCGCCTCCCTCCGACGCAGAGAAGCGGCGCTGCAGGTGGCAGTGCGAGTCGGTCCAGCCGCCCGTCGGGCGCTGGGCGCTGATCGGGTCGTCAGTCACGACGCCGGGGGAACAGGGGCTCGCCGCGCTCGACGACGAGCCCACCGGGGTACTGCCCCCAGGCCGCCGCCGCGGCCACCGGCCGGTCCGTCGGGGCACCGTTCAGCCCGAGCCGTCCCCAGATCGCCCGCGCCGTCGACGGCATCGCCGGCGAGATGAGCACCGACACGATCCGCAGCACCTCGAGCGCGTCGCCCAGCACGGCGTCGACCTCGGCGCCGGGAGGCTGCCTCCAGGGCTCGGCGGCCTCGAGGGCGGCGTTCGCCGCCCCGATCAGCCGCCAGGTCGCCTCGAGCGCGCGTTGCGGCGCGAAGGTCGTCCAGCCCTCGGCCGCTCCTTCGAGCGCGTCGCGAGCAGCGGTGCGCAGCGACGACGACGGATCGGGTGCGGGCCCAATGCCCCCGCACTTGGAGCCGACGACGGTGGCCACTCGCGAGATCAGGTTGCCGAGGTTGTTGGCGAGGTCGGCGTTGTACCTCGCGACCATCCCCTCGAGCGAGAACTCGCCGTCCGCCCCGAGGGGGACCTCGCGCAGCAGGTGGTAGCGCACGGCGTCGACCCCGAAGTCCGCGACGAGCGTCGACGGCGCGATGTCCGTGACGTTGACCGCCGATCCGTCGGCCATGGTCTTGCCCAGCTTCTGGCCGCCCGCGAGCAGCCAGCCGTGGACGAAGACGTGCGCGGGCGGGTCGATCCCTGCCGCCATGCACATCGCCGGCCACCACACGCAGTGGAAGCGGATGATCTCCTTGCCCAAGAGGTGGTGCGAGACCGGCCACCACGTGTCGACCTCGGCATCGTCCCTGCCGTAGCCGATCGCGGTCAGGTAGTTGATGAGCGCGTCATACCAGACGTAGAAGACCTGCGAGGTGTCCCACGGCACCTCGATCCCCCACCGCAGGCTCGACCTCGTGATCGAGATGTCGTTGAGACCGCCCTTGATGAATCCCAACGCCTCGTTGCGCTTCGTCGGGGGCGCGACCGCGCCGGGCTCCTTGTCGTACCACTCGAGCAGCCGGTCCTCGAACGCGCTCAGCTTGAAGAACCAGTTCTCCTCGGCCATCTCGATGACGGGTCGACGGTGAATCGGGCACAGACCGTCGATGAGCTCGCCGGCCGTGTAGTAGTCCTCGCAGCTCACGCAGTAGAGGCCCTCGTAGGTGCCCTTGTAGATGTAGCCGTTCTCGTAGACCTTGGTGAGGAACGCCTGGACCGTCTGGGTGTGGCGCGGCTCGCTCGTCCGCAGGAAGTCGTCGTACTGCACGTCGAGCTCGGCCCACGCGTCGACGAACCGGCTCGAGGTGCGGTCCGCCCACTCGATGGGCTCGACCCCGTGCGCAGCCGCGGCGTCGGCGACCTTCTGGCCGTGCTCGTCGGTGCCCGTGAGGAACTTGACCTCGTCGCCGGCAAGACGGTGCCAGCGGGCGATCGCGTCGCAGTTGATCGTCGAGTAGGCGGTGCCGACGTGCGGCGCGTCGGTGACGTAGTAGATCGGCGTCGTGAGATAGAAGCGCGGCACCGACGAATCGTACCGGCGCTACTCGCCGCCTCCCGTGCCGTGACGCAGCGCCGCCTCGTACGCACGACGTCGCGACACGCCAAGGCTGCTCGCCACCTCCGACGCGGCGTCACGCGTCGTCGCGCCGGACCGCAGGGCGACCGCGACGGCGAGGGCGACGTCGTCGTCGTCGGCGTGCGGCGCCTGGGACCCACCGATCACGATCACGATCTCGCCGCGCGCCTCGCCGTCGTCGCGTCGCTCGAGCGCGAGCTCGCGCAGCGTCCCGCGCCGCACCTCTTCGTAGCGCTTGGTGAGCTCTCGGCACACCGTGGCCGGCCGGTCGCCGAGCGCCTCGGCGAGCTCGTCGAGCGTCGTGGCGAGCCGTGGTGCGGACTCGAAGACGACCGCGGTCCGCTCCTCGACGCGGAGCGCTTCCACGCGTCGTGCCCGATCCGCACCCTTCCTTGGGAGGAATCCCTCGACGCAGAAGCGCTCCATCGGCAGACCCGACACGACGAGCGCCGCGAGCGCCGCGGAGGGCCCNNCCGGCGTCGCTCACGTAGGCGACCCTCGCGCCAGCGTCGATGCGCGCGATGACCCACTCGGACTTCGCCGCCTCATTGTGGGCGTGGAGGCTGATGAGCCGGCCCCCCGCGGGGATGCCCTTGGCGCTCAGGAGCACGCGAGTGTGGCGGGTGTCCTCACAGCAGATGACGTCGGCGCTCTCGAGGACTTCCTTCGCGCGCTCGGAGAGATCGCCGAGGTTGCCGATCGGGGTCGCGACGACGACGAGCTCCCCGCTCAGCTCGTCCATCGCAGCTCCACCGCCGATCCCGCGTGCATGCCGCAGCGCGCGGCGTCGCCCCTGCCGACGACGACGACGGTGCCGGGACGCAGCATCCAGACCGGTCGGCGACCCGCGGTGCGCACGGCAATCGCCGAGCCGTTGCGCACGCAGATGACGTCCAGTGGCCCGAGCACGATCGTCGGGGCGTGCAGCACGGCGGCCGTCTCACCTCGCCGCGCGGACTGCGCGGCTCGATGCCGCTCCCAGGGCGTTCGGACGCGCAGCGCGGAGGCAACGGCCTCTCCGTCAGCGAGCAGCCACCCCGAGTCCATCAGCCTCCCCTGGACCGTGCCGAGCTCGGACGGGCTCAACCTAGTGGGGGACTAGCGTGGTCCTATGTCGAAGCGCACGGTGAAGCGAAAGCTGCGGGCCAAGAAGAAGGCAAACCACGGCAAGAAGCCGAACTGCGGCCGCGGCTGAGTTAGCTTCCGAGCCCGCCCCACGCGCAACCGGCATCCCGCAGGACCCCCACCAGCTCGGTGGGCGTGTCCGAGATGATCCCGTCGACATCCAGTGCCACCAGGCGCCGCATCTCCTCGGCGTCGTTGATCGTCCAGACATGCACCGCGAGCCCCTCGGCGTGGGCCCGCTCGACGAACTGCTCCTCGACGACGGTGATCTCCCCGAAGCTCGCCGGCACCTGCAGGGCGACGGCTCCCGTGCGGGGGACCTCGGCCCCGGCGTGGACCGCGCGGTAGAACTCGGCGGTCTCGAGGGTCGCGAGCGACGTCGCGAACTCCGGCGCGACGGCTCGGAACGCCGCGATCGCGGCGTCCGAGAAGCTGGCGACGATCGTGTCGTCACCGCGACCGAACCGGCGTAGCTCCTCGGCGAGCAGCGCCTCGTAGGGCTCGACCTCTGGGGCGGTCCGCTTGATGTCGAGGTTGATGACGATCCCTTCCAGGAGCTCGAGGACCGACGTCAGCGGCGCGATGCCGAGGGACTTGTCGCGGGGCGCACGTCCTCGGAGCGGGTACGCGTCGTCGGCGAGCCCCGGCGAGACGTCCGCACCCGGCGCCCACCAGTAGGCGTTGTCGAGGGCGAGGACCTCGGCGAGCGTGAGCTCGGCGATCGGCCCGGCGCCGCTGGTCGTCCGGTCGACGGTCTCGTCGTGACTCACCACGAGGTGGCGGTCCTTGGTCGCGTGGACGTCGAGCTCGATGGCAGGCGCACCGCACGCGAGCGCCGCTTTGATCGCATGCAGCGTGGACGACGGTCCCTCCCACGCACCGCCCTGGTGCGCGTAGGCGATCACGCGTCGCTCGAGCCAGGGGTTGTCCCGGCTCGTCACGACGCGCCGCTCGATAGCGCAGCCTCCTGCGCGAGCGCGGCAGCGACCCGCCGCTCCTCGTAGAACGCGAGCCCCGGTACGACGCCCGAGGCAGCCATCGCGAGGACGCGCTTCCATCTGAATCCGCGACGTCTGCTCAGGTCCGCCACCGTGACCAGGTACACGATGAAGACGATCCCGTGGACGTCGAAGCCAACCTCGGCGAACAGCGGGTGCCCGAACGCGTACTGGAGCGGCAGCGCGATGGCGCACAGCACGACGAGCAAGGTGCCGACGACGTAGGCCATCACCCGGTAGCGCTGGAACGCCGGGTCGGTCACCGACGCCACCCCTTTGGCTTGTCCGCGGCAGCCAGCTCGGCGAGGTGGTCGTTGTACGCGGCGAGCTCGGCATCCTCGACGGCTCGATCGCGGCGCGCGACGTGGGCCCGCTCGCGCATCGCCGCCTCGGCGGCACGTCGGGCGGACCGCTCCTTGGACGATGCGGGGTCGGTGTGCACGAGCGCCCACCATCCCACGATCCCCGCGACCGCGAAGACGGGCCACTCGATGGCGTACAGGTAGCTGAACTCGTTGCCCTGGATCGCCCGACCCACCTGCCAGTCGGCCGCGAGCGCGCAGCCGGCTACCCAGGCCGCGCCCACGAGGTGCAGCACGAGCGCGCGCGGCGAGAGCCAGCGGGAGAGCACCACGACAAGGGTAGACACGCGCCGGGGGTCGACACGTCGGCGTCTACGTTGATCGCATGGACATGGGCCCGATCCCGCCGCCCTTCCACTGGTCGAACCTGTGGCTGTGGCACCTCGGGTGGGCGCCCTGCGTGCTGCTCGGTGCGGCCCTCGCGCTCTACCTCATGGGGGTCGCTCGACTGCCGGGGTGGTCGTCTGCGCGCACGACGTGCTTCGTCGCCGGCGTCGTCGTCACCTTCCTCGCGACCCAGTCGGTCCTCGGTGCCTACGACATGGTGCTGTTCACCGACCACATGATCCAGCACCTCCTGCTCATCATGGTCGCCGCGCCGCTGTTCGCCGCTTCCGCGCCCCTCGACCTCGCCGCCGAGTCGCTGCGCGGCGCGCCCCAGCGGCTCGTGCGCGGCTTGATCGACGGCCCGGTCGGCGGCGTCGTGCTCCACCCGGTCTTCGGCTTCGCCGCCTACGCGGGCTTCATCCCCGCGACGCACCTGAGCGGGGTCATGAACCTCACGATGAGCCACGAGTGGCTGCACCATCTCGAGCAGATCGCCTTCGTCGTCGTCGGCTACCTGTTCTTCCGGCACGTCTTCGGGATCGAGCGGGGGCCCCGGCCGCTGCACCCGGGGCTGCGCCTCGTGTTCCTCATGATTGCGGTCCCCGTCGACACGTTCACGGGCCTCGCGCTCGTGATGTCCACGCACAACCCCTTCCCGATCTTCGACACGGTGCCGCGCAGCTGGGGCATGAGCCCCCTCGAGGACGTGCACCTGGGCGGGGCGATCATGTGGATCGGCGGCGACGCGCTCATGCTGCTCGCCATGATCCCCGCGACGGTTCGATGGGTCCGCTACGAGGACCGCCGGACCAAGCAGCTGGACGCGGCGCTCGACGCGGCCGCGGCGGCAGCCCTCTAGAGCAGCCCCTCGGCCGTCGCGAGCTCGGCGAGGTCGGCCATCGGACGTGCCCCGGTGTGGACGATGACCTCGGCCGCGCAGATCGAGCCGAGCCGCGCGGCCTCGACCGGATCGCCGCCCTGGGCGAGGGCGTAGAGGAAGCCCGCCGCGAACAGGTCGCCTGCCCCGTTGGCGTCCACGACGATGTCCACCTCGCACGCGGGGACCTCGACGGTCCCCGCCGGCACCACGACGGCCACGCCGCGCGGGCCGAGCGTCACCGCGGCGAGCACGCCCGCCTCGTCGAATGCGGCGAGGGCGTGGGCGAGGTCCGTCGCGCGGAACAGCGCGCAGGCCTCGGCCTCGTTGGCAAAGACCACGTCGACCAGGGAGGTCACGAGGTCGAGGAAGTCAGCTCGGTGGCGCTCCACGCAGAACGAGTCCGAGAGCGAGAGGGCGACGAGCCCGTCGGCGGCGTGGGTGTGCTCGATCGCCTCACGGATCGCCCGCTTTGCCGGCGGCAGGTCGAAGAGGTAGCCCTCGAGGTAGGTCAGGCGGGTGCGCGAGAAGAGCGCGCCGGTGAGGTCGCCCGGCACGAGGGTGTTGGCGACGCCGAGGTGGGTCGCCATCGTCCGCTGCGCGTCGGGCGTGACGAGGACGTGGCACCGACCGGTGCCCCCGTCGGAAGGCGCCACGACGGCAAGGTCGAGCTCGACGTCCTGGTTGGTGAAGTCGTGTCGGAACACCTCGCCGAACTGGTCGTCGGCGACCTTGCCCGCGAAGCCGGCCTTGCCGCCGAGCGACGCGACTCCCGCGATGGTGTTGGCCGCTGACCCTCCCGAGATCTCGACGGTCGGTCCCATTGCCGCGTAGATCGAGCGCGAGCGCTCGAGGTCGACGAGGGTCATCGCACTCTTCACGAGCCCCAGCCGCTCGACAAGCTCGTCATCGGCGGTCGCGATCACGTCGACGAGCGCGTTGCCGATGGCGACGACGTCGAGCAACGGAGGCTCGGGTCGGGTGGACAGCTCGACGCTTGTCGTGACCTCCACGGGCGCAAGGGTAGGGGCTTTAGTGTCCGAGCCATGTCCGAGGACCCCGAAGCGAGCTATCGACTCCCCACGCTCGTCGCCCCTGACGCCTATCGGATGCGCCTCGCGCCGGACCTCGATGCCGCGACGTTCGATGGGAGCGTCGAGATCGACGTCAACGTGATCGAGCCCACCACGTCGATCGTGCTCAACGCGCTCGACCTCGAGATCGACGTCGCGTCGGCCGTCCTCGGCGACGGCACGGTGCTCGCAGCGTCCGTCAGCATCGACATCGGGCTCGAGCGCGCGACCCTCGCCTTCGATCAGGTGCTCGAGGCCGGTCGAGTCACCCTGCGCCTCGAGTTCCGAGGCGTGCTCAACGACCTGCTCACCGGGTTCTACCGCGCCACGTTNNTTCCCGTGCTTCGACGAGCCGGCGTTCAAGGCGACCTTCGCGATCACCGTCGTCGTGCCCGACCACCTCGAGGCGTACTCGAACTCGCCGGTCGCGTCAGCGACGAGGCTCCACGACGCTCGGCGCGAGGTCGCCTTCTCCCCGACGATGCGGATGTCCACGTACCTCGTCGCGATCGTCGTCGGTCCGTTCGCGCACGGCCGTGTGGTCGACGTCGACGGCGTCCCGCTGTCGGTCGTCTCCACGCCCGACAAGGTCGACCTCGGCGAGTTCGCGCTCGAGGTGGCCGCGCACGCGCTGCGCTTCTACACCGAGTACTTCGGCGTCGCCTACCCGGGAGACAAGGTCGACCTCGTCGGGATACCCGACTTCGCCTACGGAGCGATGGAGAACCTCGGCTGCATCACGTTCCGCGAGACGGTGCTGCTCATCGATCCCGCGACGGCATCCCAGATCGAGCTCCAGGACGTCGCCATGGTCGTCGCGCACGAGCTTGCGCACATGTGGTTCGGCGATCTCGTCACGATGCAGTGGTGGGAGGGGATCTGGCTCAACGAGGCGTTCGCGACGTTCCTTCAGTTCCTCTGCGTCGACTCGTTCCGGCCCGAGTGGCGCCTCTGGGTGCGCTTCAACGCCGAGCGCGAGTCGGGGCTCGAGGTCGACGGGCTGCACGCGACGCGCCCGATCGAGTTCGCGGTGCGCACCCCGGCTGAGGCGGAGTCGATGCTCGACGCCATCACCTATCGCAAGGGCGCCACGGTGCTCCGGATGCTCGAGCAGTACCTCGGCGCAGAGGTCTACCGCGACGGCATCCGCCGGTACCTGCGGGAGCACGCGTTCGCGAACACGATGACCTCGGACCTCTGGGACGCGCTCGGGGCCGCATCGGGCGAGCCGGTGGGCGAGATCATGACGACCTGGATCCATCAGGGCGGCCATCCGACGGTGCGTCTCGACGGCGGCACGATCACCCAGTCGCCCTTCGCCTTCGGGCCGGCCACCGGACCGTCGGCGATCGGCACGTC
This sequence comes from Acidimicrobiaceae bacterium, assembly GCA_003135595.1. Classification (GTDB taxonomy): domain Bacteria; phylum Actinomycetota; class Acidimicrobiia; order Acidimicrobiales; family RAAP-2; genus Palsa-459. The sequence goes on from PLCI01000167.1 coordinate 26,863, forward strand.
GTGGGTCGTCCCCATGCGGCTTCGCCGGCTCGAGGGAGCAGCGACGAGCACGCTGCTCCTCGGCACGACGCCAGTCGAGCTCGCGCTCGAGCTCGACTCAGCGACGGTGCTCAACGCCAGCGGTGCGGGTGCGTTCCGATCGAGCTACGCACCCGGCGAGCTGCTCGAGCTGGCCGCGCGATTCACCTCGCTCACCGAGATCGAGCGTGCGGTGGTCCTCGGGGACACGTGGGCGCTCGCGCGTGCCGGGAGCCAGCCCGTCAGCGACTTCTTCGAGCTGGCGGGGAGCCTTGGCACGCTCGTCGAGCCAGCCTCGTGGGCGATCGTCGAGCAGGCGCTGGCCCTGCTCGCGCGGATCGCCACAGGCGACCAGCGGCGGGCGCTCCAGACGAGGGCGGGCGACCTGCTCGGCCCCGTGCTCGCGACGCTCGGCTGGGAGCCAGCAGCAGGTGAGACCGAGCAGTCCCCGCTCGTGCGGGCGACCGCGATCACGGTCCTCGGTGGCCTCGCCGAGGACACCGCGGTGCGCCAAGAGGCCGTGTCGCGGTTCGACTCGGGCGTCGTGGACGGCGACCTCGCCGAGGCCATCGTCTCGGTGGTCGCCTCGATCGGCCGACCCGGCGACCGCGACGAGATGCTGGACCGCATCCGTGGCGCGCACGACCCGCAGACCGAGGAGCGCTACCGCACGGGCATCGCGGCGATCGCCGACAAGGACGTCGCCATCGAGACCTTCGAACACTGCTTCGAGTGGTTCCGGAGCCAGGACGCAGCCTTCGTGATCGCCCTGCTCGTGAGAAGCGAGGTCGGAGGCGCGGCAGTCTGGGAGCAGCTCGCCGCGACATGGGACGAGACGCTGGCGAGGATCCCCTCACAGCTGCAGTTCATCATCGGCACCGGCATCGCGACGCTCATCGGCGACGCCCCGCTCGCCGCTCGGGTCGCGGCGTTCCATCGCGTGCACGTGCTCGAGTCCGGCCAGCCGCTCATCGAGCGGGCCGTGGAGCGAATGCTCCACGGCGTGGCCTTCGCCGAGCGCGTCCGACCGAGTCTGCTCGCGCTCCTGGGCGCGCCAACCGCAACACAGCGCGCGGAGGCTGCGCGTTAGGGTCCCACGATGCCTTCCTCGATGATCGACAAGTACCGGCTCCCCACGCACGTGGTGCCGTCCGCGTACCGCCTGCGCCTCGACCCCGACCTCGCCGCAGCGACGTTCTCGGGCACCGTCGAGATCGACGTGGCGGTCAGCGAGCCGACGTCGGAGATCGTCCTCAACGCGATCGAGCTCGAGCTCGACACGGCCGAGCTTCGCGGGGTCCACGGCACCTTCGCGACCGGCTCGGTGAGCCTCGACGAGGCGCTCGAGCGCGCGACGATCTCGCTCGGCAGCGAGCTCGCCGAGGGTGACTACGTGCTGGCCATCGCCTTTCGCGGCGTCCTCAACGACCAGCTGCGCGGGTTCTATCGCTCGACGTTCACCGACGAGCACAACGCGAGCCACGCGATCGCGACGACGCAGTTCGAGTCAACCGACGCGCGACGCGCGTTCCCGTGCTTCGACGAGCCCGCGCTCAAGGCGAGCTACGCGATCACCCTGGTCGTCCCCTCGGAGCTCTCGGCGTACTCCAACTCCCCGATCGAGTTCGAGACGCCGCTCAACGACGGCCGGCGCGAGGTCCGCTTCGCGCCCACGATGAAGATGTCTACCTACCTCGTCGCGTTCATCGTCGGCCCGTTCGAGCAGACCCGCACCGTCGACGTCAACGGCGTGCCGCTGGCGGTGGTCCACCCGCCGGGAAAGGCGCACCTCACCGACTTCGCCCTCGAGATCGGCGCGTTCTCGCTGCGCTTCTTCTCGGAGTACTTCGACATCCCGTACCCCGGCGACAAGGTCGACCTCGTCGCGATCCCGGACTTCGCGGCCGGCGCGATGGAGAACCTCGGGTGCATCACCTTTCGCGAGACCGCCCTCCTTGTCGACCCGAAGACCGCGTCCCAGCTCGAGATCCAGCGGGTCGCCCAGGTCGTCGCCCACGAACTCGCGCACATGTGGTTCGGCGACCTCGTCACGATGCAGTGGTGGGAGGGGATCTGGCTCAACGAGGCGTTCGCGACGTTCATGGAGGAGCTGTGCTGCGACGCCTTCCGCCCCGCATGGAAGCGCTGGGTGCAGTTCGGCATCGCCCGTGACATGGCGATGGGCATCGACTCGCTGCACTCGACGAGGCCCATTGAGTACGAGGTCGTCTCGCCGGACGACGCCGAGGGGATGTTCGACCTGCTCACCTACGAGAAAGGCTGCTCGGTCCTGCGGATGCTCGAGCTGTACCTCGGGCCGGCGGTCTTCCGCGACGGCATCCGTCACTACCTGAAGGACCACGCCTACGCGAACACCGTGACCTCGGACCTCTGGAACGCCCTCGAGGCAGTCTCCGGGGAGCCGGTCGCCCAGACGATGGACACCTGGATCCTCCAGGGCGGGCACCCCGTCGTCACGGTCGAGGGCGGGACCATCAGCCAGGCGCCGTTCAGCTTCACGCCCAAGCCCGCCACGAGCGCGATCGGGGACCTCTGGCTCGTCCCGGTGCTGTCGCGGCCGCTCGCGGGCGGCGAGGTCGCGCACCAACTGCTCGGCGACGAGTCCCAGCCGCTCGCCACCCCCGCCCCCGCCGTCGCCAACGCGGGCGGCTCGGGGGTCTACCGGACGAGCTACGGGCCGCGGGAGCTCGCCGCGATCGCCGGCGGACTCGAGCTGCTCGACGAGCTCGAGCGAGCCGTCCTCTTCAACGACACCTGGGCACTCGTGCTTGCCGGCCGACGCGACGTCGGCGACCTCCTCACGCTGGCGCGCGGGCTCGGCGACCAGACCGAGGTCGCAACGTGGGCCACGCTCGCGATGGCGCTCGACTACGTGCACCGCGCCGCGAGCCACGAGGACGAGGACGCGGTCGCCG
>PLCI01000144.1 GCA_003135595.1 Acidimicrobiaceae bacterium
TGCAGGCTGTCTACGTGCCCGCGGACGACTACACGGACCCCGCGCCGTTCACGACGTTCACCCACCTCGACGCCACGACGGAGCTGAGCCGCCAGATCGCCGCCTTGGGGATCTACCCCGCGGTCGACCCGCTCGCGTCCACGTCCAACATCCTCGCGCCCGAGATCGTCGGTGAGCGCCACTACCAGGTGGCCCGAGCAGTGCAGCAGATCCTGCAGCGCAACCGAGAGCTCCAGGACATCATCGCGATCCTCGGCCTCGACGAGCTCTCCGAGGAGGACCGGATCACGGTCACGCGCGCGCGCAAGATCCAGCGGTTCCTGTCACAGCCGATGTTCGTGGCCGAGGCCTTCACGGGGACCAAGGGCATCTACGTGCCGGTCAACGAGACCGTGGAGTCCTTCGAGGCGATCACCAAGGGCGAGCTCGACGACGTGCCCGAGCAGGCGTTCCTCAACACCGGCGGCGTGGAAGGCGTGCTCGCGCGCGCCCGCGAGCTGGGGGAGTAGTGGCGTTCGGCGCCCAGCTCGTGACGCCCGAGGCGGCGCTCTTCGCCGGGGAGGCGACCGCCGTCATCTGCCGGACGTCCGTCGGTTACCTCACGGTCCTGGACGGCCACACGCCGCTCGTCGGCGACGTGGTGCCGGGCATCGTGCGCATCGAGCGCCCCGACGACTCCACCGACGCCTACTGCGTGCACGGGGGCTTCCTGCAGGTAGCGACGGAGCCGGGCGCGGCGGACGGCCTCGTGGAGGGCGTGACCGAGACGACCCGCTCGACTCGCGTGACGCTGCTCGCGGGCGTCGCCGAGCCCGTCCAGGCGATCGACGCCGCCCGGGCCGCGGTCGCGAGGGACGCGGCGACCGCCCAGCTGAGCGCGCTCGCCTCGAGCGACGACGACGAGGCGGTGCTCGAGCGAGCGCTGGCCGAGCGCGCCCTCGCCCGAGCCGAGCTGCGGCTGTCGGCGGTCGGAGCGGCAGCGCCCTAGGTGCAGCTGGCGGGCCGGGTTCCCGAGGTCAGTACGCGACAGAGCTGATCTGCTGGAGCTTGTCCAGGCGGTGAAAGCCGTCCACCTTGCGGACGGTGCCCGAGAGAGATCGCATGACGAGGCTCTGGGTCATTGCGCCGTGGTCATGGAACCGCACGCCGCGCAGGAGCTCGCCGTCGGTGATGCCCGTCGCCGAGAAGAAGCAGTTGTCCCCGCCGACGAGGTCGTCGGTCAAGAGCACGGCGTCAAGGTCGTAGTCGAGCGCCAGCGCGGCGGCGCGCTCGGCGTCGTCGCGCGGCCACAGGCGCCCCTGGATCTCGCCGCCCAGGCACTTGAGCGCGGCCGCGGCGATCACGCCCTCGGGCGTCCCGCCGATGCCGAAGAGGATGTCGCCGTCCGAGGCGTCCCAGGCGGTCGAGATCGCGCCCGCGACGTCCCCGTCGGTGATGAGGCGCACGCGGGCCCCAGCCTCTCGGACCTCCTCGACGAGCACCTCGTGTCGGTCGCGGTCCAAGATGACGGCGATCAGGTCGCGCACCGGCTGGCCGAGCTGCTCGGCGAGCGCCTGGAGGTTCTCCGTGGGCGACTTCTTGATGCTGATGCAGCCCCTGCCTCTCGGGCCGACGGCCACCTTTTCCATGTAGACGCACGGTCCCGGGTCGAACATCGTGCCCCGCTCCGACAGCGCGATGACCGCGAGGGCGCCCGCTCGCCCCAGGGCCACGAGCGTCGTCCCGTCGATCGGGTCGACCGCGATGTCCACCTGCGGGGGCGTCCCGTCGCCGATTCGCTCGCCGTTGAAGAGCATCGGCGCGTCGTCCTTCTCGCCCTCGCCGATCACGACGATGCCGTCCATCGGAATGGAGGAGAGCACCGCGCGCATGGCGTTGACGGCCGCGTCGTCGGCGGCGTTCTTGTCGCCGAGCCCCATGTAGCGCGACGACGCCATCGCAGCGGCCTCGGTGACGCGGATCAGGTCGAGCGCAAGGTTACGGTCCGGCGCGAGCTGGGGATGGTGGGGGGTCGTCACCGTAGCCACGTTAGTTTCCCGCCCGCAGATACGCACCAGACGATGCATCTGCGCGCGCCACGCCGGGATTGCGTGCAACTGGCGTCATACTTTCTAGATGGGCAGGTTTGTCGTTCGTCCGAGCGGACCGCTTGCTGGCACGGTGGTCGCCGGCGGCGCGAAGAACGCGGTGCTGAAGGAGATGGCGGCGTGCCTGCTCGCCGAGGGCATGCATCGGCTGCGAAACGTCCCGCGCATCGACGACGTCGACACGATGTCCGCGGTGCTCGCGTCGCTCGGATGCAGGGTGCACTGGGCAGACGACCACGAGCTGTCGATCGGGGTGCCGTCCGCGACGCGTCTCGCGACCGTCGCGCCTGCCGTCGACGTGGCGAAGCTTCGTGCGTCCATCGTCGTGCTAGGCCCGCTGCTCGCGCGCTGCGGCGCGGCGAGCCTGCCGCTGCCCGGCGGCGACGACTTCGGGAACCGGCCGGTCAACTTCCACCTGGAGGGCCTGGGCGCCATGGGCGCCGACGTCCGGGTGCTGCGCGGCGTCATCGAGGCGACGAGGCCCGTGGGTCGGCTGCACGGGGCCAAGCTGACGCTCGAGTACCCGAGCCACACCGCGACCGACAACCTGCTCATGGCGGCCGCCACCGCAGAGGGCACGACGGTCATCGACAACGCGGCGCGCGAGCCAGAGGTCGAGGACCTCGCGTTCATGCTCAACTCGATGGGCGCGAGCATCACCGGACTTGGGACCTCGCGGCTCGTGATCGAAGGCGTCGACGAACTCCGCCCCGCGGACCACGAGGTCGTCGCGGACCGCGTCGTGTCGGCGACCTATCTCGCCGCCGCGGCGATCACCGGGGGCGAGGTGACCGTGGCCGACGCCCGTCGTGAGCACATGGAGACGTTCCTGCGCAAGCTCGCGACGATCGGCTGCGAGCTCTCCGGTGAGGTGGGCATCACCGCCAAGGGACCTGCGCGGCCCGGCGCGTGCGACATCGCGACCCTGCCGTATCCGGGGGTGGCGACGGACTACAAGCCCCTGCTCGTCGCGGTGCTCTCGGTCGCCGACGGCACCTCGGTCGTGACCGAGAACCTGTTCGACGGCCGGTTCCGCTACGTCGAGGAGCTGGTGAAGCTGGGCGCGCAGGTGACGACCGAGGGCCACCACGTCGTCATCAGGGGGGTGGAGCGACTCACCGCGGGATCCGTGCGTGCCACCGACGTGCGCGCCGGGGCAGCGCTCGTCCTTGCGGGCCTCGTCGCGGACGGCACGACCGAGGTCGCCAACGCCGAGCACGTGGACCGGGGGTACCAGGACCTCGCCGGGACGCTGCGCCACCTCGGCGCCGACGTGGAGCGCGCGTGACGGGCCCTGCGGGCCCGACCGAGCTGCTCGACGCCGCACGCGAGGGTGATCGCGTCGCGCTCGCGCGGCTGCTGACGCTCGTCGAGAACGACCCGGTCGCCGCACGATCGCTGGCCGCGGCGACCTGGACCTCGAGCCGCGCGTTCTCGATCGGCGTCACCGGCGCGCCAGGCGCGGGGAAGTCCACACTCACGGACCGCTTGATCTCGACGTCGCTCCGGCGCTTCGTCGCGCGCGGCGCGTCGGCACCCGTCCGCCAGGTCGGCGTGCTCTGTGTCGATCCGACGTCGCCGTTCAGCGGCGGTGCGATCCTCGGGGACCGGGTGCGGATGCAGGACCACGCGCTCGATCAGCGGGTCTTCATCCGCTCCCTTGCGACGAGGGGGCACCACGGGGGCCTCTCGGTTGCCGTGCCCGATGCCCTCGCGCTGCTCGGCGCGGTGGGCTTCGAGCTCGCCCTGATCGAGACCGTCGGCGTCGGCCAGGTCGAGCTGGACGTCGCGGGCACGGCCGACGTCACCGTCGTCGTGGTCACCCCGGGCTGGGGTGACTCGATGCAGACCGCCAAGGCTGGGCTCTTGGAGGTCGCCGACATCTTCGTCGTGAACAAGGCGGACCGACCCGGCGCCACGGACGCACGGCGCGACCTCGAGCAGATGCTCGATCTCGGCACCGGACGCGACGACGGATGGCTGCCGCCGATCGTCGCGACGGTCGCGACCGAGGACCGCGGCACCGACGAGCTCTGCGACGCCATNNGACGCGTTGCGCGCACACCTCGAGGCCGGTGCCGGCATCGCCCGGCGACGTGCACGTGCAGCGATCCTCCTGCGTCGCCTCGCTGCGGCGACGATCGCGAGGGGCGTCGACGGCCTCGCGTCCTCGAGCACGTTCGAGTCGGCCGTCGACGCCGTCGCCGCGGGTGCGCTCGATCCCTACACCGCGGTGGACGCCCTGCTCGCGACGTGACCGCTGCGGTCGTCCCCACCAGGGCATTCGACGCGCTGCTGGTCGTGCACGCGATCTGCGCGATCGCGGCTGTCGCCGTCCTCGTCGCGCTGCGCGCCGCCGCGGTCGTCGTCGCCG
>PLCI01000095.1:0-2335 GCA_003135595.1 Acidimicrobiaceae bacterium
CGTCGTCGTTGCCGGGGATGACGAAGTCGATGCAGTCGGGGTCGCAGTTGGTGTCGACCACCGCGACCACGGGGAGGCCAAGCTTGTTCGCCTCGGTGACCGCGATGTGCTCCTTCTTGGTGTCGATCACGAAGATCGCGTCAGGAAGCCGGTCGAGCTGCGCGATGCCGCCGAGGTTGCGCTGAAGCTTCTCGAGCTCGCGCGAGTGGCGAAGTGCTTCCCGCTTCGGCATGCCCTCGAAGTCCCCGGCGCGCTGCATCGCGACGAGCTCCTGCATGCGCTTCACGCGGCCCGAGACCGTCTGGAAGTTGGTGAGCATGCCGCCGAGCCAGCGCTGGTTGACAAACGGCATGTTGCAGGCCTCGGCGTAGTCCGCAATCGGGCCCTGGGTCTGCTTCTTGGTGCCGACGAACAGGATGATCCCGCCGTTGGCCACGAGGTCCCGGACGTAGGCGTAGCCCGCCTCGATCCCTGCCAGGGTCTTGTGCAGGTCGATGAGGTAGATGCCGTTGCGCTCGCCGAGGATGAAGCGACGCATCTTCGGGTTCCACCGGCGGGTCTGGTGGCCGAAGTGCACGCCCGCGTCGAGGAGCTGGCGGACGGTGACGAGTGGCATGGAACTGCTCCGTTCGGTTGTTCGCCCTGCACGGCACCACACTGTGGCGACCGCACGTCTCGTGCAGAGGGGATCTTCTCGTGCCGTGCCGGGTGGCGCGGCGGGTGCACTCTAGTCCGGGCGCGGACTTAGCCCCGCGGGTGGGTCGCTCGGTGGACGCGCTGTAGGCGCTCCTTGGAGACGTGCGTGTAGACCTGGGTCGTCGTCAGGTTGGCGTGGCCCAGCAGCTCCTGGACGACGCGCAGGTCCGCGCCGCCCTCCAAGAGGTGCGTGGCGAACGTGTGGCGCAGCGCGTGGGGGTGCAGTGGCCGCCCGCTCCTCGCCTCGAGGACCCGGCGCACGTCGCGAGGGCCGAGCCGGTTGCCCCGGCGGTTGAGGAACATGGCCGCGGCCGGGCCGCGCTCGCTCAGCATGGACTCCCGGGCGTCGCCGAGCCAGGCCGCGACCCCTGCAGCGCAGGCGTCGTGGATCGGGACGCGGCGCTGCTTGTCGCCCTTGCCCGTGACCGTCACGAGCCGACCCTCGAGGTCCACGTCGCCGACGTCGAGCCCGCACAGCTCGGCGACGCGGAGGCCGGCGGCNNAGCAGCTCCAGCTCCTCGCGGGTGGCGAGCGTCGGGAGCCTCGAGCCGGGCACGGAGGCGACGAGCCGGGCCGTGGGGTTCTCCGTCACGACCCCGGTGCGCTCGAGCCACGCGAAGTACGCGCGCAGCGAGGCCGCGTGCCGCGCGATCGTCGCCCTCGAGCGACCGCGCGTCTGCAGGGAAGCGAGGTAGCGACGCAGCTGCAGCCTCGTCACCGACCCGGGGGCACCGACGCCCAGGCGATCCAGCCACTCGATCGCCGTGGTGAGGTCCGTCCGGTAGGCGCGCCGTGTGGCCTCCGAGCGTGCCGAGAGGTGCCTCTCGAAGCCCTCGAGGTCCCAGGCTCGCCTCGGGCGATCGTCGCTGGCCATGTTCCGAGGCTACTGAGGGGTCAGGGCATGAGCGGGCCGCGCGGCGAGGGCGAGCGGCCCTTCGGCGTGCTCAGCGCTGCTCGGCGGCGTCGGCGCGCTCCACGCGACGACGCGGAGCCGCGGACCAGAGGTGCTCGAGGTCGTAGTACGCGCGCGTCTCCTCGTCGAAGACGTGCACGACGACGTCGCCGAAGTCCAGCAGCACCCAGCGGGCGTCGGAGAGCCCCTCGGTGCGGATCGGCCCGCGGCCGCACCGAAGCTTGCTGACCCGCTCGATCTCCTCGGTGATGGTGCGAACCTGGCGATCGCTGCGGCCCGCGGTGATGACGAACAGGTCGACGACGCCGAGCAGCTCGGTCATCTCGAGCACCACCGGATGGTTGCCGAGCTTGTCGTCGATCGCGTCGAGCGTTGCAGCCAGCAGCTGCTCGGTCTCCTCATCGTGACCTACGGGCTCTGCCGCCCGCGCCGACGGGGAGGGGGTCAGCGGACCACCTCGAGCACGCCCAAGCATGCAGCGAGCGGCGTGAGGAACACGAAGCCGGCGAGGACGAGCCAACGTCGTCGCTCTCGACGCGCGGCTGCGATCGTGATCATGCGCGGCGTCGGCGCGAAGGCGTGGATCGTGGCGGCGGTGGCGGCGATCGTCGTATCCTCAAGAGAACCAAGTTCGATCGCCCGCAATGCCATGCGTCACGGACTGTACAACCGGTGTGCCAACACCGAGCGGACTACGGCCTCGGGGAGCAGCCCGGCGGGGTCCTC
>PLCI01000095.1:2363-3803 GCA_003135595.1 Acidimicrobiaceae bacterium
CCCGGCCTTGGCACGACGGCGATCTCGACCAGCTCGGCGAGGTCGTGGGATCGGTGCCAGGACCCCAAGGTGCCCGCGGCGTCGGCCCCGAGGACGAGCACCAGCCGGTCCCCGGGCGAGTCCTCCAACAGGGCCTCGACCGTGTCGATCGTGTAGGTCGGGCCGCCCCGGCGCAGCTCGAGGTCGCTCACGACGACGCGGTCGATCCCCCCGAACGCGGCCTTGGCCATCTCGAGGCGCGCCCACCCCGGGGCCGACGGCGGCCCGTCCTTCAACCACGGGTCCGACGCGACGGTGATGACGAGCTCGTCGAGGTCCTCGTCGTCGAGGGCGGCCCGCACCGCCGCGACGTGGCCCGCGTGCGGAGGGTCGAACGTGCCGCCGAAGAGCCCGCGGGTGCGTCGGCGCATGAGGGGAGCCTACGAACAAGTGGCGCCGGGCTTGGCCAGGAACCGCCCGCGTACGATCGCTGCGTGGAGACACCGACCAGGCCCACCTGGGAGCCCGGCTCGTGGCGCTCGTTCGACGCGGCGCAGCAGCCAAACTGGCCGGACCCCGACGAGCTGAAGCACGCCGAGGCACGCCTGGCCGCGCTCCCCCCGCTCGTGTTCGCCGGCGAGGCCCGCACCCTCACCGCACAGCTGGGCAAGGTCGCCGAGGGCCGAGCGTTCCTCCTCCAGGCGGGCGACTGCGCCGAGTCGTTCCACGACGTGGCCGCCGACTCGATCCGCGACAAGCTGAAGCTGATCCTGCAGATGTCGGTCGTGCTCACGTACGCGACGGGCGTGCCCGTGGTCAAGGTCGGGCGCATCGCGGGGCAGTTCGCCAAGCCCCGCTCCCAGGACTACGAGTCGATCGACGGCGTCGAGCTCGAGAGCTTCCGCGGGCACATGGTGAACGACGAGGCGTTCGACGTGGACGCGCGGCGGCCGGATCCCTGGCGCCTCGTCGGCGCCTACCAGCAGTCGGTCGCCACGCTCAACCTGCTCCGCGCCTTCACGAAGGGCGGCTTCGCGGACCTCGCACGGGTCCACGCGTGGAACCAGGAGTTCATCGCCTCGTCCGCCGAGGGCCGGCGCTACACCCAGATCGCCAACGAGATCGCAAGGGCGCTCGCGTTCATGGAGGCATGCGGGATCGACCTCGCGCGCGAGGAGGTGCTGCACCAGACGGACTTCTTCACGAGCCACGAGGCGCTGGTCCTCAACTACGAGGAGGCCCTCACGCGGCGCGACTCGCTCACGGGCGACTGGTACGACTGCTCGGCNNGAGGCCGTCGCGCTCGCCGAGCGCCTCGACCCGGCGCGCACCCCGGGCCGGCTCACCTTCGTGACGAGGCTCGGCGCGGACCACGTCGAGTCCGCCCTGGGGCCGATCGTCGAGGCCGTCCGGGACTCGGGGCACCCGGTCGTCTGGACCTGCGACCCGATGCACGGCAAC
>PLCI01000159.1 GCA_003135595.1 Acidimicrobiaceae bacterium
CGGGGGTTGCCGACGTCCTCGTCGACGGCTTGCGAATGGACGCCGGGGACGGGCCCGACGCTGGCGAACTCGCGAGCGCGGTCGGCGACGCCGACGTCGTGCTTGTGGAAAATGTGTGCTCCCTCCCGATCAATCCCGCGGCCGCCGATGCCGTCGCGTCCCTGCTGCGAGGGCGCCCCGCGATCCTGCACCACCACGACCTCGCGCAGCAGCGTCCCGCGCTCGCCGACCTCGGCCCGCCGCCCGACGATCCGCTCTGGTGGCACGTAACCATCAACGAGCTCTCGGCGCGACAGCTCGCCGCGCACGGCATCGGCGCCACCGTCATCACGAACCACTTCGACCTGGACCCGCCGGCCGGCAGACGTGAGGCGATGCGCTCGGCCATCGGGGTCCGGCGCACCGCGACGCTCGTGGTGCACCCGGTGCGAGCGATCCCTCGCAAGAACGTCGCGGCGGCGCTGCGGCTCGCCGAGCGTCTCGGCGCGGTCTACTGGCTGCTGGGCGGCGCCGAGGACGGCTTCGAGGACGAGCTCACGATGCTGCTCAACTACGCGCGGACCGGGGTGCGACAGGGGGTGCCGCCCGGGTTCACCATCGCGGACGCCTACGCCGCTGCTGACGTCGTCGTGCTGTCGTCGTCCTGGGAGGGCTTCGGCAACGCCACCATCGAGTCGGTCGCGTTCCGACGGCCCCTTGCGAGGCGGCGCTACCCGGTGATGGAGGAGATCGAGCGACACGGGCTGCGGTACTTCGACCTCGACGCGATCGAGTCGCTGGAGAAGTTCGTGGAGCGACCCGACGTCGAGTTGCTCGACGAGAACGTCGCCATCGCCCGCAGGGTGTACGACCTGTCGCTGCTCCCGGGATGCCTGTCGGCGTTGCTCGACTCCCGCCCGATGACCCCCCGATAGGCTCCCGACGCAGTGGTCACCGGTGCCGAGACGACGAAGCGGCTGCGCTCCAACGAGCGTCGCGAGCAGTTGCTCGGGGTCGCCTCCAGCCTCTTCGCGGCGTCGGGATACGACGCCACCACGATGGACCAGGTCGCCGTCGCCGCCGGTGTGACCAAGCCGCTGCTCTATCAGCACTTCGAGTCAAAGCACGCGCTCTACGAGGAGATCGTGACCTCTGCGGCGACCGAGTTGCTCGACCGCCTTGCCGTCGCCGCGTCGCCCGAGGCATCCCCCCGCGAGAAGGTCGACCGGGGGCTGCGCGCGTACTTCACGTCGATCTTGGGCGACGACGTCGCGTTCCGGCTCCTGCTCGTGGAATCGGCCGATGAGGACATCGCGCGCCACCTCGACGCGATCGAGCGCGCGCTGATCGAGTTCCTGGACCCACTCATCGACGCAGGTCTCGGACCAGACCATCGCAAGCTGCTCGCGGCCGCCGTCGTCGGGTCGGCCAAGTCGGCGGCGGCGTACTGGCTGCAGGAGGTCGGCGACGCCCCTGACCCGGACCGCGCCGCCACCATGGACCGCCTCGCCGCGCGGTGCGCCCAGTTCGTCTGGGGCGGCCTGCGCAGCGTCGGGCCCGACTGATCAGCCGAGCGCGCGCCGCAGGTCCTCGCACAGGTCGTCCACGGACTCGATGCCGACCGAGAGCCGGACGAGGTCGTCGGGGACCTCGAGTGCGGATCCCTCGACGGACTGGTGCGTCATTGCCGCGGGGTGCTCGATCAATGACTCCACTCCGCCCAGCGACTCGCCGAGCGTGAAGAGCCGCGCCGCGTTGCACAGCTCGATCGCCGCGCGGCGGCCACCCTCCACGCGGAAGCTCACCATCCCGCCGAAGCGTCGCATCTGCTTGGACGCGATGTCGTGGCCCGGATGCGCGGGGAGCCCTGGGTAGCGGATCTCGGTGACGCGAGGGTGCGCGGCCAGCACCTCGCAGATGGCCTCGGCGTTGTCGCAATGCCGCTCCATGCGCACGGCCAGCGTGCGCACGCCGCGCAGCACGAGCCACGCGTCGAACGGACCCGCGATCGCACCCATCGAGTTCTGGTGCATCGAGAGGCGCTGGGCGAGCTCGTCGTCGTTCACGAGCGCGGCGCCCCCGACCACGTCGCTGTGCCCGCCCAGGTACTTCGTCGTCGAATGGACGACGACGTCGGCGCCGTGCTCGATCGGCTGCTGGAGGTACGGCGTCGCGAACGTGTTGTCGACGCACAGGAGCGCGCCCGCGTCGTGGCACAACCGCGCGATCGCGCTGAGGTCCGCGATCCGGAGCATCGGGTTGGTGGGCGTCTCGACCCACACGAGCCGAGTGGCGCCCGGCCGGATCGCCACGCCGATGGCGTCGAGGTCGGCGACCGAGACGGCCGTGTGCTCGAGCCCCCAGGGCGCGAGGACCTTGTCGACCAGCCGGAAGGTGCCGCCGTAGGCGTCGTCGGGGATGACGACGTGGTCCCCCGGCCTGCAGAGCGCGCGCAGCGCGGTGTCGGTCGCGGCCATCCCCGAGGCGAACGCGAAGCCGTGCGCCGCGCCCTCGAGCGAGGCCAGGCAGACCTCGAGCGCCGTGCGCGTCGGGTTCACGGTCCGTGAGTAGTCGTGGCCGCCGCGGGTCTCGCCCACGGCGTCCTGGCGGTAGGTCGAGACCTGGTAGATGGGCGGGACGACGGCGCCAGTCGTGGCGTCGGCGTCCTGGCCAGCATGGATCGCCCGCGTCTCGAATCCCTCGTGCACGCTCACGTGCTCGACGCTATCGAGGTCATCGCACGAGGTGGCCGAGCAGGTCCTGGCGGGTCAGGACCCCCGTCGGGCGGCCGTCGGCGAGGACAACGATCGCGTCGGCGTCCTTCAGCGCCGCGAGCGCCGCACTGATGGGCTCGCCGGACCCCACGATGGGCAGCGACGCGGACATGTGACGGTCGACGGCGTCCGAGAGCGTCGCCGCGCCGCTGAAGAGCGCGTCGAGGAGGGCGCGCTCGGTGATCGAGCCCACGATCTCGGCCGCCATGACCGGGGGCTCGGCCTTCACGACCGGCAGCTGAGACACCTCGTACTCCCGAAGGATGTCGATCGCGTCGCGGATCGTCTCGTTGGGGTGCGTGTGCAGGAAGCTCGGAAGCCGGCTCGACTTCTCCTCGAGGACCTCGCCCACCGTGAGTCCCGTGGGCGCTGACGCGAAGCCGTAGCGGGCGAGCCACTCATCGTTGAAGACCTTGGACAGATATCCCCTTCCGGAGTCGGGCAGGAGCACGACGACCACGTCGCTGGGCCGGGCTCGCCGCGCGACCTCGATCGCGGCGACCGCGGCCATGCCGCACGAGCCGCCGACCAACAGACCCTCCTCGCGCGCCAAGCGGTGGGTCATCTCGAAGGAGTCCGCGTCGCTGACCGCGATGATCTCGTCGCAGATCGACTTGTCGAAGGTCGCCGGCCAGATGTCCTCCCCCACGCCCTCGACGAGGTACGGCCGACCCGTCCCGCCCGAGTAGACCGAGCCGACGGGGTCCGCGCCGATGACCTGGACCGCGCCGCTCGAGATCTCCTTCAGGTACCTCCCTGCGCCCGAGATCGTCCCTCCGGTGCCGACGCCGGCGACGAAGTGCGTGATGGTCCCGTCGGTCTGCTGCCAGATCTCCGGGCCCGTGGTCGCGTAGTGCGCGGCGGGGTTCGCGGGGTTCGCGTACTGGTCTGGCTTGTAGCCGCCTTCGATCTCGACCGCGAGCCGGTCCGAGACCTTGTAGTAGCTGCGCGGGTCGTCGGGGTCGACGGCCGTCGGGCAGACGACGACCTCGGCTCCGTAGGCGCGGAGGACCGAGATCTTGTCCTGGCTCACCTTGTCGGGGACGACGAACAGGCAGTGGTACCCACGCTGCTGTGCGACGAGGGCGAGTCCCACGCCGGTGTTGCCGCTCGTTGGCTCGACGATGGTCCCGCCCGGTCGCAGCTCGCCCGACTCCTCGGCAGCGTCCAGCATCGCCTCGGCGATGCGGTCCTTCACGGAGCCGCCGGGGTTGAAGTACTCGACCTTCGCGAGCACCTGTGCTGCAGCACCGTCGGTGACTCGATGCAGGCGGACGAGGGGCGTGTCGCCGATGAGCTCGGTGATCGAGTCGGCGACCTGCACAGTCGGATCGTAGGGCGCTGCGTGTCGCGGGGCTGGCTCAGCCGCTGATGCGGCGCGCGAGCTCGCCGCACTGCTCGACGAGCGCTGCCATCGTGCGCTCATACGCCGCATCGTCGCCGCCCGCAGGATCCTCGACGTCACCTTCTCCGAAGTCCCCTCGTTGGGCGAGCCGGAGCGACGCGACCCTGTCGGCGAACCGGCGCCCGTCGACGGGGAAATCGGTCGCAAGGGACCCGAGCGTCGCGACATGGTCCGAGGCCCCGGGATGCAGACGGCGAACGAATCGGACCTGGGAGTCCTCCATCGCGATAATGAGGTCCGCCCACTCGACGTCGACATCGCTCAACTGGCGAGCCCGGTGCGATCCCATGGAGTCCTGTCGGCCCGCGACCTTCTCGAACGCGGTCACCGTCCGCTCCGACACGGGCTGCCCGTCTGTCGCGTGCGTGCCTGCGGTTCGCAGCTCGATCGCGATGCCGCGCTCATCGACGACACCCTGGAGCAGTGCCGCCGCTGCGACCGATCTCGCGACGTTCGCGTGACACAGGACGAGCACTCGCACCCTCTCGTCGTCTGCCACCTGATGAGGCTACGAGACAGGGAAGTTGGCGGACTCGCGACGTGCAGCAGTGCTCGCCGTGACAGGTCATGTGCCCGCTGCGCTGCGGCCCGCCATATCTCTCGTAGCCAGACTCACCGCAGCGCTGGGCCCGAGGTGCGGCTCGGGCGTCCAATGGGACAGCCGGGGTCCGTCTCCGATGCAGGCCACGGGCGGTGACGATCACGAACATCGCCCCTGAGGCGCGCGACGACGAGACGTACCGAGAGGTTGCCGGGGTCGACGATGATGGCATCAGAGCCACCCCGACGATCGCGGAGCGGCTCGTCTGGCTCGCACTCGGCGCGACGTGTCTCGCCGTCGCGGTCGTGGAGTGTGCGAAGTACCCGGACCTGAGCGTCCTCATCTTCACGATCTTGACGATGGCAGCCGGAGTGAAGGCGGTGATGGTGGCACCGAATGTGCTCGCCGTGCGGCGAACGTGGCGCCCGAAGTCCCGGCCGGATTGTCTGTGGGCCAGATCAGTCGGCGTGGTCGCCCCGGTGACTCACAGTCCCGCCGGGAACTGGTAGCTGGACGGCACGTTCGGCTTCTGCGACGCAGGCCCGTACCATAGGGCGATCTCTTCGTGTCGCTGAAGCAGGATCGTCGAGGGGTCGCCCCCGAAGAGATGGCCGTCGACGTAGGTCCGCAAGACCTTGCCGCCGCCGTCGGCGAGGCCGCCGAGCTCGCTAGGGGAAAGGCGAACGCCCCACTCGGTGAAGAATTGACCGAGCTCGAAGGGGACTTTCGTCGAGGACTCGATGTGCATGATGCCCGACGTGTCGTGGGTGTGCAGCGACGACAGCCCGATCGGGGTGCCGTTCACGATGTCGAAGCCGACCTCCGCGGGCACCGTCACCGGCTTGCCGTTGACGATCACGTCCAGGTGCGCGTGATAGTGAACTGTGAGTGTCTCTGCGCCGAGCACCTGGAGGCCAGCCGCCGCGATGTTGTTGGCCGCGTTCGTGGGGAGCGGCCATGGAGGCTTGCTGATCGACATGATCGCCTGCGTACCGGGTGTGAAGGGATGCGTCGCGATCGAGAACGTGGCACTCGGA
Source organism: Acidimicrobiaceae bacterium (assembly GCA_003135595.1). Taxonomy (GTDB): domain Bacteria; phylum Actinomycetota; class Acidimicrobiia; order Acidimicrobiales; family RAAP-2; genus Palsa-459. The sequence goes on from PLCI01000159.1 coordinate 5,737, forward strand.
GTGCTTGGTGAGCCTGTAAGCACGACGACGAGCACGATCGTGAGTGCGATGACCGCGACGGCGACGCCTGCAACGAGGACACGACGAGGCCTCGTCTTTCGCTGTTGCTCAAGTCGGACACGCTCCCGCCGATCTGCGGCCCGCTTCTCTTGCTCCGACTGCCGCGGTGGCGGTGCTGCCTTTGGACTCATGTTCGCTCTCCTCCATGGGCTGATCCGGAGGCGCCGCCGCGGGACGCCTCACTTCTCGTTGCAGATTGTCCTACGAAACGCGGTGCCGGTGGTTGACGCGCCCCGAGTGCGGTTAGCTGATGTGGAGGCCCGATATAGCTCGCGCGATGATCAGACGCTGGATTATCGCTCTGCCCTCGAAGACCTTTCTTGGCCTCTCCAACGAGTCCGCCACGTCCAACTTGCCAGTCCCTGCACCGATTCTCGTCCATCAAGTCCTCCACGATCCGCCGTATCCGTCCGACTTATAGGGATAAGCAGGGCATGGTCACGCTCTCCTCGATCGAGTTCACGGGTTGCCAAGGGGGGGTCGGCCCTCTGGTTAGAAAATCGAGCGTTACTCGGTTCTCAATGTGAGCCCGGCCGGGGTGCGAGCAGCAGCTCGTGCCGGGAGCACTGCTGCAAGGTTCGCAAAGACGAGCGCACCGATGCCGACCGCGACGACGGACAAGGCGGGCACCGTTGGATCGGGTACGGCGTAGATCGTGTTCGCGAATGCCGTCCAGAGTTGTCGGCCGCAGATCACCCCGAGAGGAATGCCGAGGCCGATCCCGACGACGGAGTCGATCGTCGCCTGCCAGGCAATGGCCTCAACGACCTGACGGCGAGTGAATCCAAGGGTCTTGAGGAGTGCGAGGTCTCGCCGCCGCCGCCGAACCGACGCGCCAAGTGTCAAGCCAAGCGCGACGACGGCACCGATTGCGAGTGCGACGGCGAGGAAGGTCGGCGTGGATCCAATCGTGCGGTAGTTGACGATCTGAGCAGGTCGTTGGACGCTGAGGATCCCGACCTCGTCGCCCGCGGCCATCGGATCGTCATGAAATGCGCGGTTTGCCGCGTCCGTGATCCCCACCAAGCTTGCGAGCCCGTCGGCTCGGGATACGCCATTGCGGAGGCGAACGAACACGAGCTCGGGACCGTTGAGGTTCGGGTCCTTGTTCTTCATGGCATTGAGAAATGCTGCGGGCTGCACACCGGAGGGGAGCAAGGCACCGGTGCCCATCGAGGTGTGCTGAGAGACAAAGCTGGAGTAGCCGATCGCTGGGAACGTCGCGGTGCCCACGATCGTGAGTCGCGTCGGTGGCACGTATGCCGGCGCAGACTGGCGCGATCCATAGCTGAACGTCACTGAATCGCCCACGTGCAGCCCGAGCTCTGACATCGTCGCCGCACCGAGGACGATCTGGTCGTTCGCCTGGAGGCCGTGCCCCGAGAGGATGGGAGGCGCGACCGCAGCGCCAACGTTCTCAAGGATGATTGGCACGGTCTGGCCATCGATCTGGGCGTCGGTGTAGTTGGCGTCCGACCAGGCCGCGACGTCGCGATCCTTGGAGAGAAGCGAGAGTGCGACGGGCGGGACGTCGTTCGTCGGATTCAACGCGAAGTCCCAGTTCCACCCGTAGAGCCGCGGATGCGACACCAAGGTGCTGAAGCCACTCGCGAACGTCAGGGTCGTGACGACGAGGCCGACCGCCACGACGGCACCTGCAATGACCGATCGTGTTGGCACAGCGGCACGACTCCGATCCGGCTCGAGTGCGAAGTGGGTCCCTACCACGCCCGAGATCGGGATGCCGGATGCACGCGCCGCGCGAGCAATGGCCGATCGGCGCCTTCGAGGCTGTCGATGTGAGCCTGTGCGCGAGGCCATCATTCTCGTCGCGAACGCCATCGCGAACGATACGAGCACGACTACGAGGACTGCGGGGCCAGTGGCGAGCACGGTCCAGTCGAACGCAATGCCGCGCAACGGGTAGACAGCCCGTACTGGGCCTATCGGTCCCAACGGCGAGAGCCCAATCGCGATCGCGACCGCCGCGATCGAGCCGACCAGGATCGCTGCGACGACCGCGAAGAGTCCGTCGGCGACGGTCTCCCACGGCGTCGCGCCGAGAGCCCGCATAATTGCCCGATCCTCCTCGCCCGAGCGGAGCCTTCTCGCCATCGCTTGAACGGCAAGGGCGAGACACACGAGGGCCGCGATCGCACCGAATGCGCCGATCGCGATCGACTCTGGCTTGATGGCGAGCTCGATCTCAGTGGTCACCTGTGACGTGACGTGGAACTGGTAGGTGTACCCGCGAGGGACGAGGCCGATGAGCTGCTGCTCTATCGCGGTCGTCGATGTGGCACCGCGCCTGAGCTGCACTGCGTACAGCGCCGCGGATGCAGGCTCGTACCGGAGTGTCTCACTGATTGTTGCTGGGGTCAGGAAGATGAAGCCGTAAGCGTTGTCGACATCGTCCTGAACGATTTGCGTGTTCATCTCGGAGACACCGACGAGCCGCAGCCGAATGGCGATCGCAGGTGGAACGCGAGGGGTCCCGAAACCGGGCTCGCCTTGTTGACTGCGCAGGTAGAGACCGAAGCGAATCGATTGGCCAACGCGAACTCCCAGCATCTTCGCTGCCGTTGCAGTCATGTTGAATTCAGTGGTCGACCTCGGATCTGCAAGACGGCCCCTGACCAATGCGAGGCGATCCTGGTTGACGAACTCGCCGTTCGTACTCCCGATTGCGAGGGTCTGACTAATTACGCTCAGGTTCGGAGCGCCATCGGCATCCAACGGCGCAATCGACGGTACGAACACTGTGGAGACGCGTGTGACGGCAGGAAGGCGCTCGATTGAACGGGTCAGGTCGGGTCCGGGTCCTCCGTTGGCGTTGAATTGGTAGATCGAGAACGTAAGGGTCGAGGGGTTGGTACTCGTCAAGAACGTGGGATAGGACGACTGGGTCCGCCTTGCGATCGCAACTGATGCCATTGCGAGGCCGCCGAGCAGTCCCACTACCAACACGATGGTCACGAGGCCAGTCCTCTGACGGGACACCGTCGTGCGAAGCCGATAGCCGGCCACGCGCGCGAGTCGCCAGTTCACCGTTGGCACCTCAGGGGACCCGAATCACGCACGAGCGAATCCTCACGGACTCGGGTTCGACGACCAAGGCGGTCTCCCCACCCGGATGCTTCGTGGTACCACCCCCCGGGGACGACAAGATCCGCAAGAGCACAGACGGTCCATGCGGTCACCGCTCTCACACCCGCTGTCCCAGTCGAAATGCTCCAGCACCGAGTGGTGCGACTCCTCCGCCCTAAGGTGCCGGCGCGGGCTGGGCACTTGGGACTTCCCTCCTCAGGCAAGCTCACGGAAGCGTCTGCCAGATCCGATGGCACTGATGCTGTGCGGCATCTAACCAATAGACGGCGTAGGCAATCTGGATCGGTAAGCGCCGGCGACTCCCCGCACCTATTGGACGAGCGCTCCCAGCGCTGCGTGCAGGGTGTTCGTCTCTGACTTCGACAGCAGCGCAACAAATCCCTGGAGCGCTGCGATTGGATCTTCTGATAGGACGAGAGCATCGTGCATCGCCCCCGCTGCATGATCCGCGCTCGTGCCCGTGGCTCTGAATCGAACCAGTCGATTCTCGACCCTACGGCGCACGAGACCCTTTTGCACGAGACGGTCGAGGACCGTCGCCACCGTTGTGTACGCGTGGTCCGGCAGCTCGATCGCGACATCACGGACCGTGAGCTCGAGAGCCTCGTCAAGCCAAAGCATTTCAATGACGCGCCGCTCGAGGTCACCCAGCCTCGCCACGCCGCAGTGACAGTCCGTGCACGTGCATGGATCGCAAGTGCACTTGGGATTCACGCAGGCGCTCGTCGACTTTGCGGGCCTCACTGCCTTCGCTGGGTTCCTGGTTCTGGTCATGGCTGATGCACCTCAGTTCATGAGAATAAGCATGAAGGCCATCGCGAAGCACATGACCACGTGGCTCACGTCCTCGAGCATTGGAGCGGCAATGACTCGCTCGGTCCCGGACAATGCGACTGGGTCCGCGACGTCGCTCTGCGCCGTGCCGCTGACCACGGCGAACTGCAGACGTGATGCGTGGTGAGAGATTCCCTTCACCGGTGACGCGAGCGTGAAGACTGCCGAGCCGAGTAGCAGGAATGCGAGCACGAGTGTGAGCCCAGGCTCGATTCGCGTGGTCGAGGCGACGCCCATCGACATCGACCGTCCAGCAACCGGCGCGACAACGAACAGGAGCATCAGGACCATCGCGACACTCATGACGGCGTGGATCCACTCATGGGGGACGTGGAAGCCAAAGCGCTGGATCGATCGCATGCTGCGAACAAGGAACCAGGCGGCGATTCCCGCAAAGACGAGCTCCCAAGCGGCACTTGGCCCGAAGGCCCAGCTGCTCACGAACATGCCAGACATGGCCACACCCATGAACGTGTGTGCGACGTCCACGTCCCACCCATAGGGCCGGCGGCAAACAAGGCCGAGAGTGAGGAGCACCACGCCGTAGGCGGCAACCACGATCATCGCGACGCCGAAGGCGTAGTACAGCCACGCGGGCGACGTGGTCACGATCGAGCCAGCCTCGCGACGAGCGGCTCGCCGCTCATCGATGTTCGTGGGGTGGTCGGCTGCTCGGACAGCGGCCAGAAGGCAAGCGCGAGCAGGATCACGAGAGGCCCAGAGTTGGGATCCGTCGCACCTCCCGCGAGGATCCCCCCGACGTTCTCGACGGCGATCCAGATGGCAGTAAAGGTGAGGATGGCAAGGACCAAAAAGATCCTCGTGAAATTCGTGGACAGGTACACGGATGCGGCAATGGCGACGCAAAGGCTCGCGAGTGCGATCGCCACCACCGTGCCGTCATGAAGAAGGAGGGATTCAGAAGTGCGATCGATGCCGGCAAGCCAGCCCGGCTGACCATGATCGAGGATCGCGACAAAGCCTGAGAGTGCCTGGGGTGACCGGCCGGATCCGACGACCGACAGTACCGCGAGGACGAGCCACGTCGTCGCCCAGACCTTCTTGGCGGTGCGAACCCCAAGTGCTCGGGCAGCCACGAATGGCCCGTCGGAGCCCTCATGCGGCCACAGGAGCACGGCGAGCAAGGCGTAGAAGAGCACGGCTCCCGGGCCTCCGCCCAGAGGGCTCGCGCCCCCACGCAAGATGCCACCGGCACCCTCTCCAAACCACCAAACGCCGAGAGCCCAGACGATCGAGAGCGCCAACGCCGGTTTGCAGGTCCGTCGCCACACGATGCCGAACCCGATGAGAAATTGGACGAGTGCGAACACGGCATTGGTCAAGATCGGATCGTGGCCAACGATGGACGCGTTCCACGTCAACGTGTGAGCGACCCAGCTCGGGTTCCCCGGAGTGAGGCCCTTCAGCATGCCGCTGAAGCCGCTGGCTCCTCGGGCGAAGAAGATCGGCTGCAGCTGCAGGACGGCATCGAGCAGCCAGATGGTGGCGAGCACAAGTCGACATCGCTCCTGGAGATCAAGAGGAGCGGCCAGCACCGCTCCTCGCCGCCGCCCGACAGCGACGGTGGCCGGAAGTCGAGCGTCGGTGGTGGTCATCTCGACCGCCCTCCCATACGTCCTTACTACTACGTGCAGTAGTAGAGATGCAACCGGCGCTCACCGCTCGAGGCCCAATGAGGGTGGTGGATACGGCCGCCGATCGTGGCGCCGATCAATGTCGAATGACGCGCTCGATCTAATGGGTCTGGCGTCACGTGACCGGAAGCAGCAGCTCCGTCCCGTCTGGTCTCGGCGTCGTGCGGCGAAGAGGATTCCGGACTACGAGCCGAGTCTCCTCTGCATTGACCAACTCAGCGCGCGGATGATGTCCATTGCCGTGTAGCTGGGCCCCGGCTCGTTTTTGAGGTGCTGCAGACCAGATGTCGTAAGGGACTGATAGAGCGCGGGGTTGAGCGGGCCGTGGTAGTTCGGTGCTGCCCCGGTCCGGCGAGTCTCCGAAGTGCGAGCACCATGTTGAGCTCAGAGCTTGATCTTCATCGCCTTGGCCGCCGCCTGGACGCCGCTCGAGTGGCAGACCGACGTCGGCTGGGACTTGGTCATGTCGCAGATCCCGGCTGACACGTAGTTCGCCGTCGCGATGATGGCTTCGGTCACGGGGCTCGCGGGGTTGGTTAGCCCGGCTGCGATGGAGTCCCTTGTGACGCCGCCGAGAATGCTTGGGTCGAACTCCGTACCCTGAACGAGCCAGTGATTGTTCATGTCCATGAACGGGATCCCTCCGGTTTGCCCCTGGACCGTGTCGTAGAGCGTGAGGAGGTTGTCCACCGATGCTGGTGGCGTCATGAGCGGCGTCTGGTTCCGTGTCAGCGTCTCGTACGGCGTGAAGACCAGGTACTTGGAGGTGTAGGTCACGACGTCCGACGGGATCTTGCCAACGAAGCTGAAGGTCGGCGTGTTGGGCGCGACGTCGGTTGCCGAGGAGAGCATGTTGAACAGGCCGTTGAAAGTGCCGAACCGCGACAGCCCGACGATGATGCCCCACCTGGTCGCCGCGCAGTACGGGCAGTAGTCCGCGCCCACGAAGAGGGCCTCCGGAAGCTTCTTGCTGCCGACTGTGGCTGTGAGGGGCGGCTGGTTCTTGGCTTCGGAAAGTCCTGTCACCTTAGTTAGAGGCGAGGTGACGCCGACGGTATTGAACACCGATGCGGGCACGTTCTCGAGCTCGCTGAGCACCCCCGGCGACGTGTCTCCGAAGTGTGCCTTCTGCGGGCCGCTCGAGATCAGTATCGCTCCGAGGACGATCCCGAGCACGATGGCCACGACAAGGCCGACCGTGGCCCACATGATCGTTGCATTGCCGATCTTGCGGCGACGTTTCACCATGTCGGGCATCCAGAGTCGAACTTCACGTCAGTCCCTCCACGTCAGCCCGCACCGCCCGATGGAAGTTTAACCATCATGCAGAAATCATCAGTCCTCAACATACGAAACGTCCTCCTGGTGGGGGCCTCGAATGGCTCCCATCCCGGAAGCCCAGACTCAGTTGATGTGCAGTCCAGATATGGCTCTTGCGATGATGAGCCGCTGAATCTCGCTCGTGCCCTCGAAGATCGTGTAGATCTTCGAGTCTCGGTGCCAACGCTCCACGGGGTAGTCACGGACGTACCCGTAGCCGCCGAGGATCTGGATCGCGTCGTCGGTGACGCGCACGGCCGTCTCCCCGGCGAAGAGCTTCGACATAGAGCCCTCGCCGGCGAGGAACGGCTTGCGGGTCGCCGCCATCCATGCCGCGCGCCACACGAGCAGCCTCGACGCGTCGATGTGCGTCTTCATGTCGACGAGCTTGAAGGCGATGGCCTGGTTCTCGATGATCGCGCGGCCGAACTGCTTGCGCTCCTTCGCGTACTCAAGCGCGTACTCGTAGGCGGCACGGGCGATGCCGATCGCCTGGGCCCCGATGAGGGGGCGTGACGCCTCGAAGGTCGCCATCGCCGTCTGGGCCTGGGCCTTCTTGCCTTCGCGCACACGCGCGAGCCGCGCGTCGAGCTTCTCCTTGCCGCCGAGCAGGTTCGCGCCAGGGACCTTGCAGTCCTGGAGGATGACCTCGGCGGTGTGGCTGGCGCGGATCCCCATCTTCTGGAACTTCTGTCCCTGGGAGATCCCGGCCGTGCCCTCGGGGATGACGAAGCTCGCCTGTCCCCTTGAGCCGAGCGACGGGTCGACCGTCGCCACGATCACGTGCAGGTTCGCGAGCCCACCGTTGGTGATCCAGGTCTTCGCGCCGTTGAGCGTCCAGGAGTCGGTCGCCTCGTCGTAGACCGCGCGCGTGCGAAGGCTCGAGACGTCCGAGCCAGCGTCGGGCTCGGTCACGCCGAACGCGGCGAGCTTGAGGTCGCCGGGTGTCCCGAAGCACTGCGGGATCCACTCCATCTGCTGCTCGGGCGTGCCGGCGTTCATGATCCCGGCGACCGCGAGCGTGGAGCCGAAGATCGCGAGGCAGATACCCGCGTCGCCCCAGGACATCTCCTCGAAGGTGATGGCCATCGACAGCCCGGTCGGGTCCGCGAAGGTCGTCGCCACGAAGTCGAGGTCGTAGATGCCGACCTTGGCGGCCTCCTCGATCACGGGCCACGGCGTCTCTTCGCGCTCGTCCCACTCGTGGGCGACTGGGCGAACGACGTTCTCTGCGAACTCGTGCACCCAGTCGCGCAGGGTCGTCTGGTCGTCGTTGAGTTCGAGGGAGAACTCCGTCATGGCACCTCCGGGTCGTGCTGGGGCCGATCTCGGGCCCTACAGGGATCTATGTTACCGGAGGGTAATGAGCGGCAGGCCCGGTGCCCAGTCTCAGGCCCTGCGGATACGCGTGCCTGCCGGGCCGTCCTCGACCACGAATCCGAGCGCGACGAGCTCGTCGCGGAGCCGGTCGGCCTCGACGAAGTCGCCCCGCGCCCGAGCCTCGTCGCGGGCTGCCGCGAGGGCGCTCGAGGGCTTGTCGAGGGTCGCGTCGGCGCCGCGTAGGAAGAGCCCGAGCGATCCCGCGAGCACGGCGAGCAGGTGCGCGACGGCGTTGCCCGCGGCTGCGTCACCGCTGTCGGCGAGCCCGTTCGCCTTGGTCGCGAGGTCATAGAGCTGCGCGACCGCACGGGGCGTGTCGAGGTCGTCGTCGACTGCCGCGACGAACGCAGCGACGTCGTCTTCGGCGGACTCGATCTCGGGGTGGTCGCTCCGGCGCACCGGGACCGTCTCATCGAGTGGCTCGAGTCGGAACCGTCGCGCGACGGCGTCGAGCCGCTCTAGGGCGCGCTCGGCGTCCGCGACGGTTCCGGGCGTGACCTCAATCGGCGCCCGGTAGTGCGCTCGGAGCAGGAGCAGTCGGTAGGCGCGCTGGTCGGCGCGGGCCAGGAGGTCGGTGAGCGAGGTGAAGTTGTTGAGCGAGCTCGACATCTTGACGCCCTCTACCTCGACCCAGCCGTTGTGAGCCCAGTGCCTCGAGAAGCCCTTGCCGAGCGCGACCGCCTGCGCGCGCTCGTTCTCGTGATGAGGGAACTTGAGGTCCTGTCCACCGCTGTGGAGGTCGAAGTTCTCCCCGAGAAGCTCGAGCGACATCGCCACGCACTCGGTGTGCCACCCGGGCCGGCCCACTCCGAATGACGCGTCCCACCGCGGCTCACCCGGCTTTGCCGCCTTCCACAGCGCGAAGTCGAGCGGGGTGCGCTTCTGGTCATTCGCCTCGACACGGGCGCCGGCGCGCAGCGAGTCGAGCGGCTGACCCGCGAGCAGCCCGTAGGACTCGACCGTCGAGGTGTCGAAGTACACGCCGTCGTCAGTTCGATACGCGTGTCCCGTCGCGAGCAGGACCTCGATCATCGCAACCATCTGGCCTATGTACTCGGTGGCGTGTGGCACGTGGTCGGGTCGCATCACCCCGAGCCCGGCCATTGCCGCCCACCACATCTCCTCGTACTCCGCGGCAACGTCGGCCTCCGGGCGACCGGCACGTGCGGCTGCGGCGATGATCTTGTCGTCGATGTCGGTCACGTTGGAGACGTAGGTGACGTCGACGCCGCCAAAGTGCAGCCAGCGCCGAAGGACGTCCCAGGCAAGCGTGAAGCGGCCGTGTCCGATGTGCGGCACGTTGTCCACGGTGGGCCCGCAGACGTACATCGAGAACTTCCCCTCGACGCGCGGCACCACGTCGACGACGCGTCCTTGCGCCGAGTCGTGCAGGCGCAGCATGCGTCTAACCTACTGAACCCATGGCGGCGGACGAGGGTCGACCAGGGCGTCGACCAATCCCCGAGCGCCCCTCGATCGACGGCATCGAGATGTACTGGATCGACGAGTGGGACGCCACGTCGGTGTACCGGTTCGACCGGACCAAGTCGCGCGAGGAGATCTTCTCGTTCGACACGCCTCCGCCGACGGTCTCGGGGGCGCTGCACATGGGCAGCGTCTTCGGCTACACGCAAACCGACTGCGTCGCGAGATACCAGCGCATGCGCGGGCGAGAGGTCTTCTACCCGATGGGCTGGGACGACAACGGGCTTGCGACCGAGCGGCGAGTCGAGAACTTCTACGGGGTGCGCTGCGATCCCTCGGTGCCCTATGACCCGAGCTTCCAGCCCCCTGCGGCCCCCAGCAAGGACCGCGTCGCCGTCTCACGCCCCAACTTCGTCGATCTCTGCCACCGCCTGACGGCCGAGGACGAGGTCTCGTTCAAGCTGTTGTGGAAGCTGCTCGGACTCTCGGTCGACTGGAGCCTCGAGTACGCCACGGTCTCCACGCTCGCGCAGCGCCAGAGCCAGCGCGCCTTCCTGCGGATGCTCGCGCGGGGCGAGGTCTACACGACCGAGGCGCCGACGCTGTGGGACGTCGACTTCAAGACCGCCGTCTCCCAGGCGGAGCTCGTGGACAAGGAGCTCGCTGGCGCGTACCACCGTCTCGAGTTCCGCCGGGCCGACGGACAGGGCGCGGTCACGATCGAGACGACGCGACCAGAGCTCCTGCCGTCGTGCGTCGCGCTCGTCGCGCACCCCGACGACGCCCGATACCAGGCGCTCTTCGGCAGCGAGGTGATCACGCCCCTGTTCGGCGTGCGCGTGCCGGTGCACGCCCACAAGCTCGCCGACCCCGAGAAGGGCTCGGGCATCGCCATGATCTGCACATTCGGCGACACCACCGACGTGGTGTGGTGGCGCGAGCTCGGGCTGCCGCTGCGCGCGCTCATCGGACGCGACGGCAGGCTCCTGCCCGCGGCCTTCGGACAGCCCGGCTACGAGTCTGCTGACCCTGGCTCGGCGAACGCCGCCTACGCGCAGCTCACCGGACGGACGGTCGCCCAGGCCCAACGGGCGATCGTCGAGCTCCTCCGCGACGCGGGCGCGCTCGTCGGCGAGCCCNNGAGGTGGTGACGTCGCGCCAGTGGTTCGTGTCCACGCTCGAGCACCGTGACCGGCTGCTCGAGCTCGGCGAGCAGGTCCGCTGGCACCCCGCCCACATGGTGCACCGCTACCGCGCGTGGGTGGAGGGGCTCAACGCCGACTGGAGCATCAGTCGCCAGCGCTACTTCGGGGTCCCCTTTCCCGTTTGGTACCCGGTGCGAGACGACGGGACTGCCGACTTCGACCAGCCGCTGCTCCCTGATGAGTCGCGGCTGCCGGTCGACCCCTCGAGCGACGTGCCCAACGGCTATGTCGCGGACCAGCGCAACGAGCCCGGCGGGTTCGTCGGGGACCCCGACGTCATGGACACCTGGGCCACGAGCTCGCTCACGCCGCAGATCGCAGGGCGCTGGATGGACGACCCGGACCTGTTCGATCGAGTGTTCCCCATGGATGTGCGGCCGCAGGGACCCGAGATCATCCGGACATGGCTGTTCTCCACCATCGTGCGCAGCGAGCTCGAGCACGGGGTGCTCCCCTGGCGCCACGCGATGATCAACGGCTGGGTCCTCGACCCCGACCGCAAGAAGATGTCGAAGTCGTCGGGGCACGTCTCGACTCCCGAGGAGTTGCTCCGACAAGTGGGGCCGGACGGCATCCGCTACTGGGCCGCGTCCGGGCGCCCGGGCACCGACACCGCCGAGGACGTCGGCCAGATGAAGGTGGGCCGCCGCCTCGCCGTCAAGGTGCTCAACGCGTCACGATTCGTTCTCGAGCGGCTCGGCGACGAGGCGCTGCCCGGCACCGAGGCGATCACCGAGCCTGTCGATGCGGACCTCATCACCTCTTTGCGCGCGCTGCTCGCCGAGGCGACGGCGTCCTTCGATGACTTCGACTACGCACGCGTCCTCCAGCGCACCGAGGAGTACTTCTGGCGCTACTGCGACGACTACCTCGAGCTCGTCAAGATGCGCGCCTACGGGGGGGACGACCGGGCATCGACCGATTCGGCGCGAGCGACGCTCGGGCTCGCGCTGTCCGTGCTCCTCCGACTCCTCGCGCCGTTCCTTTGCTTCGCGACCGAGGAGTCGTGGCGGTGGTGGCACGACTCGTCGATCCACCGCGCGCCCTGGCCCACGCCGGACGAGCTTGACGTGCCGCCATCGCTGCCAGGGGTCTTCGATGCCGCGAGCGGCGTCCTCGCGGCGGTCCGCAAGACCAAGAGCGCGGCCAAGCGGTCCATGCGCACCGCGGTCGAACGCGTCACGGTCACGGGGAGCCCCGAGCGACTCGCCGCGATCGAGGCGGCGCGCCGTGACCTCATGGATGCGGGCGTCATCGAGCGCCTCGAGCTTGCAGCTGGCGACGACGACGTCACGGTCGTGCTCGCCGATCTGGTGCCGACCGACTAGCCGCTACGGCGAGGGCGCCGAGGCGCGCGACTGCACGAGCGCCTCGAGTGCGTCGGCGATCCCCCGCGTCGTCGCGCTGCTTCGCGGCGAGCAGAGCAGGTCGAAGGCATGCTGTGCGAGCGGGAGCTCGACGTAGCCGAGCGGGGCGCCCGACGTCCGCTCGAACTTGGCGACGAACGCGCGCGCGACCTCGACTGGCACGAGGGAGTCCTTCGTGCCCTGGATGACGAGGAACGCGGGAGCGGCTGCGGTTATGCGCTCGAGAGGCGACGCCGCCGCGTAGAGCTCGGGCGCCTCGTCGACCGCGACTTTCATGACCCGAGACGAGAGCAGCGTCTCGAGCGCGAATCCCTGGCGGCCCATGAGGCTGCGGTCGCCGGTCATCTCCAGGGCGCCGTAGAGCGAGACGCAGGCGTCGACCGAGGTGTCGGCGTCCTCGAATCCAGGCTGGAAGGATGCGTCAGTCGGCGTGAGCGCGGCGAGCGACGCGAGCTGGCCCCCGGCGGAGCCGCCCGAGATCGCGAGGAACCGCGACGGGTTCCCCCCGTACTCACGGGCGTGCGCCCTGGTCCAGGCAAGTGCTCGCTTGACGTCCACAACGTGGTCGGGCCAGGTCGCCTTCGGGCTCAGCCGGTAGTTGCACGTCACGCACACCCAGCCCCGTGACGCGAGCTCGAAGAGCATCGGCAGGCCCTGCTCGCGCTTCGAGCCGATGACCCACGCCCCGCCGTGGACGAACAGCATCACCGGCGCGTTCGTCACGTCGCCCACGGGTCGGATGACGTCAAGCAGATGCGCGTCACCGACACCGCCGTCGTCGACGTAGGCGATGTCTCGGTCAACGCGCACGCCCGCGCCACGACGCGGCAGCGCGAGGCTGGTCCGCCACCAGCGGAGCCACGCGGGGCGAGGAGTTCTCGCCTCGTTTCGTTGCGGCCATCTCGCCGCGGCGAGCGACCTCTGGACGACGCCGCGCGACCGCAGCCCTGTTAAGAGGAGCGCGCCGAAGCCTGCTGCAGCGGTCAGGGCAAGCCCCACGTCGGCAGCACCGAGCGCGCCGCTCGGCCAGCCGACCACGAGCAGCACGACGATGCAGCAGGTCGTGAGCGCGAGCAGCTGGCCTGCCAACTCGCCCGCGACCATCCCGACCATGAAGTTGAGATTCGAGAGCGGCGGCCCCTTCACGCGGACGAGCGCGGACACCACGCCGACGAGCAGCACCGCGAAGACGACGATCGCGCCGATCCCCATTGCGCCAGTCTGTCCTAGCCTCGAAGCGTGCACCCGACCCTGGCGCGGCTCCAAGGGACTGTCGGCATCTGGACCACCACCCACGAGATGCTTCGTCCCTCGCGCATCGGCGCCGTCACGTCGATCCTTGAGGCGAGCGGGTTCAGCGCGCTCTGGACGCCCGAGGCCTACGGCCGCGAGGCCATGACCGGCGCGATGCTCCTGCTCCAGGCGTCGAGAACCCTCGTCGTGGCGACGGGCATCGCGTCGATCTACGCGCGCGACGCGATGGCGACGGCGTCGGCCGCGAGGACGCTCGCCGAGCTGTCCTCGGAGCGCTTCGTACTCGGGCTCGGCGTGAGCCACAAGCCGCTCGTCGAGCGCACACGGGGCGGGGTCTACGACCCCCCGATCGAGGCGATGTCGACGTACCTCGACGCCTACGACGGCGCGGCGGTCATGAGCGCCGAGCGCGACGTCCAGCCACCGGTCGTCCTCGCCGCGCTCGGGCCGAAGATGCTGCACGTCGCCGCGACGAAGGCCGACGGGGCACTGACGTACCTCGTGACGCCCGAGCACACACACCGCGCTCGGGCCGCGCTCGGGCCGGACGCCTTCCTCGCCGTCGAGCAGTCCGTGGTGCTCGGAGAGGATCGCGCGGAGTTCCTTCGCCGTGCCCACGAGCACCTCAACTGGTACACGGGACTCGAGAACTACCGAGCGAGCTGGCGTCGCCTCGGCTTGGGCGACGACGACTTCGTCAGGGGCGGGTCTGAGCGGCTGTGCGACGCCGTCGTCGTGCACGGCGACGCCGAGTCGATCGAAGGGCACGTCGTCGAGCACCTCGCGGCTGGGGCGGACCACGTGTGCCTGCAGGTGCTCGGCGCCTCGGTCGTCGAAGTCCCCTTCGAGCAGTGGGAAGTGCTCGGCGAGGCTCGAACGCGACGCGCGAGCGAGTAGACGGCACGTCATCGCGCGACGTCTGGGCGGTCGGTCGCCACTGGCGACACCGTCCATCCTCCCATCTTGCAGCGTGCGAAACGCATCGCCCAGCGCCGTTTCTGCGGCGCGATCCCGCACCTCTCGACCAGCATTGACGGCTCGTAGAACGTGCATCCAGCGGCGTCAACGTCGCGCGACGAAGACCTGGCGCCCTGAACGAAATATTCGAAACCTCGGTGGTACGTTGCCGTCGATGGTCGATTCGCTTCGCTCTACTCGAGTGAACGTCCGTGAGGCAGTCCTCACGCCCGAGCGAATCTTGAACGCCGTATCCGAGCAGCTCGAGCTCTCCGGCATCGCCGGGCTGCGTCTTCGCGACGTGGCGGATCGGCTCAACGTGTCGGTCCCGTCGCTGTACCGGTTCTTCGAGGACCGAGAGGCGATGATCGCCGCGGCGTACGTCCGGGACTTCGCCCTCCAGACATTCGTCGACATCGACGAGATGCAGCAGGTGTTCGCCTCGGCCGAGACCGTCGAGGACTACGAGCAGGGTCTCCGGCGCATCGTCCTCGACATCTTCAGCGAGCAGCGGCGCCAGAGCCGCTGGCGCAAGCTCGCCGCCATCGCCGCGACCAGGCACGACGCAGAGCTGATGGAGCAGATCGCCTCGGTGCAGGCCGAGTTCACCGAGCGGGTCGCGGCGATCTTCGTTGCGGCCCGGGACCGGGGCTGGGTAACGAGCACGATCAACCCAATGGCCTTCGCGTTCGCGGTACAGGGCCTCGCGCTCGGGCCGCTCTTCGCCGACGTCGCCCCGATCGCCGGGGTCACCTCAGAGGACTTCACCGACGTCTTCTTGCTGTTCCACCGCGCCATGACGGCGTAGACGTTCGTCACCCCGCTCGGGTACCGTCGCATTGCGATGGGACTGGCGGGCGCTCGCGGACTGACGATCCGCGTCGGCACCGACCTCGGCCAGCTGGCCCAGGACCTCGCCGCACGCCTCCAGGCGCCGCACGACCGTCCGCTCGAGCCCGATGTCGTCGTCGTGCCCACGCCTGGCATCGGGTCGTGGCTCGAGGTGACGCTCTCGGCCACGCTCGGCGCGGGTCGCAGCGGCGACGGCATCTGCGCGAACGTGGAGTTCCTGTTGGTAGGCGACCTGCTGCGCCGGGTGACGGCGGTGTCCGAGGAGGACACCGACGACTGGACGGTGGGGGCGATGACCCTCGCAGCCCTCGGTGTGCTGCTCGACGAGTCCGAGCAGGGGCCCCTCGCGGCGCTGCTCGATCTCGACTCGCCCAACACCTACGTGGTCGCCCGAGCGGCAGCAGACCTCTTCGACCAGCTCTTCCGCTGGCGGCCCGACGTCGCCGACGCGTGGCTCACCGGCAAGTCCGACGATCCACGCGCCGCGCTCCTCCGCTCGGTCGCGCGGCGCGCGACCGGCCCGCCGCCGCACCGGATCCTGGAGCGGTCGATAGCCCAGCTCCTGCGCGGCGAGGAGGCGGCGCTCGACCTCCCTGGCAGAGTCCACCTCTTCGGCGGCAGCTCGCTCGGCGGTGGACCGCGCATGTCCCAGGTGCTCGACGCACTCGGGGCCGTCCGAGACGTGTGCGTCCACCTCGTCACGCCCTCGTCGGCGTGGTTCCTGCACACGCTCGGGGCGTCGCCTCGCTGGGAGTCGGCTCCTCCGAGTCGCGCATCGAAGCGGCGGACTGCCAACGGGCTGCTCGACTCGTGGGGCTCGGCGAGCGCGGAGACCGCGATGCTCCTCGCACAGCTGCCCTCGAGGCTCACCACCTCCATTGACGTCGTGGCCACGGTCGACGCGGCCCCCTCGACGTTGCTGTCGTCCCTCCACTCGTCGATCCGAGGCGAGCCGGCGACTCGACGGCCTGTCGATCGCACGGTGTCGCTCCACGGCTGCGTCGGGACGCTCCGCCAGGTCGAGGTGGCTCGGGACTCGATCCTGCACGCCCTGTCAGCCGACGAGTCGCTCGCGGCGTCCGACGTGGTCGTGCTCTGCGCCGACATGCCACGCTTCGCGCCCTACGTCGAGGCCGTGCTCGGCGACCCCCAGGGGGCGCCGCCGCTCCCCTATGTCCTGCGTGACCGAGCCGTCTCGTCCGCGGTGCCCTTCATCGCCGGTATCGAGGTCGCACTCCGGGTCCTCGGCGGGCGCATCCCGCGGAGCGCCGTCATCGACCTCCTGCGAGATCCGATGGTCGCCCGGCGCTTCGGGATCGGCGAGGAGGACATGGACCGGATCGCGGCGTGGACACTGGAGGGCGACGTCAGATGGGGCCTCGACGGGGCGCATCGCGAGCACGCCGGGCTCCCCGCGCACTTCGAGGCCGGCACCTGGCGGCGGGCACTCGATCGGCTGCTCGCTGGTCTGGCGATGCCCAGTGGCACGACCTCGGACGTGCTCCCGCTCCGCGCGCTCGAGGCGGGACACGACCTCGACCGCGTCGGCGCACTGTGCGCCGTGCTGGCGACGATCGCCGAGCTCCACGACGCGTCGCTCGCCCCGCGCTCGGTGTCGGCGTGGTGCGACCACGTCGCCACGATCGCCGAGCGGCTCTTCAGCCTCGATCCGGGGGACACGGCGTCGACCGAGCAGCTGGCACGTCTGCTCGGCACCATCGGCGACGACGCCCGCAACGCCCAGTTCGCGGTGCCCTACGAGGAGTTCCGCGCGCTCTTCTCCGAGCGCGCCGAGCAGGTGCGGGACCTCGTCGTGACCGGACCAGGCGGCGTCACCGTGACCTCGTTCGCGCCGCTGCGCAACGTGCCCTTTCGCGTCGTGGTCCTGCTCGGGCTCGACGAGGCGAGCGTCGAGCGCGCCCTTGCGCCGGACGTCGCGTTCGGCGAGGCCAGGATCGGCGACCGTGACCCGCGTGCGGACCTCCGTGCATCACTCCTCGCGGCGGTGCTCTCGGCACGGTCGGCGCTGATCGTCACCTATGACGCCTCCGACGTCGTCGCCAACGAGAAGGTCACCGAGGCGACGGTGCTGGCCGAGCTGCGCGAGGCACTGGAGCGGGTGCTCGACGACGGCGACACGCGCCAGCGCCATCCCCGCCACGCGCACGGTGACGATGACCTGCGCTCGGTACCGGGCGCCGGGCCGTTCACGTTCGACCGCGGCGCCCTCCAGCGTGCCGGTGAGCTTCGAGCCGTCCGTGCGGGCGACGGCACCCGGGCGGGCTTCGACATCGAGGAGCCCGAAGGGTCCGACGTGGTCCGCCGCGACGACCTGTGCAGGTTCTTGAAGGCACCGCAGCGAACCTTCCTCGAGCGAACCCACGGCATCCGCCTGCCGACCGCGCCCTCCTCGGCGGGCGACGAGATCGCCACGTCGCTCGATGACCTCACCAAGTGGAACATCGTCATGTCGCTCACCGACCGCGCGCTCAACGAGTTCACGGGCGACCCCGAGGACGTGGCGTGGACTGAGTTCGTCGACGCGTGGGCAGCGCTGCCCGATCTCCCGATCGGTGCGCTCCCCGGCCGGCTCCGAGACCAGGCCGTCGCGGCACCGACCGGCGTCGGCCCGCGTGCGCGCGAGCTCGTCCGGCACATCACCCGAGTCGGCGGCGCGGACCTGCCCGAGAAGGTCTCGCTCGAGGTGCGCCTCGACGGCGGCAACGAGGTCCGCGGCGAGGTCGACGTGTTCGCCGGCACGACCACCGTGCGATGGACCGCCTCGTCGAACGACCGAAAGGCCCGGGTCGACTCGGCTGTCGACCTCCTGCTCCTCACCGTGAGCGACCCCACGGTCCAGTGGAGGTCCTTCCGGATCTGGAAGGACGGCCGCAACGCGAATCGCAAGATGCTCACGGTCCCCGGCGACTCACCTGACGAGCGCCACGAGCGGGCGAGCAGGGGGCTCGAGCTGCTCGTCGGGCTCTGGCGTCGCGGGCTCGCCGAGCCGCTGCCGATGTTCTTCAGCACGACGATGTCAATGCTCTCGTGCTTCAAGGGCGAGGAGCTCCCGGGCATGGCTCGGCTGCTCGCCGCGGGGTTCGAGGGCTGGACCACGACGAACTACACGTTCGG
>PLCI01000059.1:0-11774 GCA_003135595.1 Acidimicrobiaceae bacterium
CATGTCGGCGGTGTCGAGGAAGTCGACGCCCAGCTCCACGGCGCGGTGGATCGTCGCGATCGACTCGACGTCGTCGCGCTCGCCGTAGAAGTCGCTCATGCCCATGCACCCGAGCCCCTGCGCGGACACCTCGAGTCCCTGACCCAGCTTCCGTCGTCGCATGTGGCCTCCCTTTCGTGGGCATCCTACGGATCGCCTCGGATGCCGGCGGCTTGCCGCCGTGGTCCCGCGGAAGTACGGTCGCGCCGCACACCCGGGCGCGGGCACGACGGCGCCGCGCCAGCGTCACCGGCCGCCGACCAAGACCGGAGGCACACGAGATGCAGCGACTGGCCACGCCCGAGGAGCGCTTCGCAAAGCTCGAGGGCTTCGACTTCCCTGTCGCCGTCGCGCGGGTGACGGACCCGACCGGCGGGGACCCGCTCGCGCTCTGCATGCTCGACACCGCGACGTCGCGCACCGGCGAGGTCGTGGTCCTGCTGCACGGGGAGCCGACCTGGTCCTATCTCTACCGCTCGATGATCCCGGTCCTCGCCGCGGCCGGCCACCGCGTCGTCGCCCCGGACCTGATCGGGTTCGGCCGAAGCGACAAGCCGGCGTCGCGGTCCGAGCACACTTACGCCCGCCACGTCGAGTGGCTCCGAGAGGCGCTCTTCGACGTCGCGGGGCTCGACGGCATCACGGTGTTCGGCCAGGACTGGGGCGGGCTGATCGGCCTGCGACTGGTCGCCGAGCACGCGGAGCGCTTCGCGCGGGTCGCGATGGGCAACACCGGGCTCCCGACCGGTGACGAGCGACCGAACGAGGCGTTCCTCGCCTGGCAGCAGTACTCCCAGTCGACGCCGAGATTCGACGTCGGCCGGATCGTCGCGGGCGGCTGCGCGCACGGCCTCGACGACGCCGCGGTCGCTGCCTACGACGCGCCGTTCCCCGACGATGCCTTCAAGGAGGGGCCGCGCCAGATGCCGACGCTCGTCCCGACGTCGCCGGCCGATCCCGCCACCGTGGCGAACCGCGCCGCCTGGGACGCGCTGTCTCGATTCGAGCGACCGTTCCTGTGCTGCTACTCGGACGGTGACGCGATCACGCGGGGCGCGGATCGAAAGTTCCTCGAGCGCGTGCCGGGCGCCGCGGGCCAGGCGCACGCGACCATCGAGGGCGCGGGGCACTTCCTCCAAGAAGACGCGGGCGCGGCGCTCGCCACGGTCCTCTGCGAGTTCATCGACCCGAGCTAGGGGTCGCCGCGACCAGGTTGAAGCCGAGGAGGACCGGGCCGGCCGGGCCCCAGCCGATCCGGGTCAACGAGGCGTTGTCGAGCCGGAGGTGCAGCGCGACGGTCGCCGGCGCACCGATCGCCCAGGCGACGGCCGCCTTGATCGGGCTCACGTGGCTCACGACGACGACGTCGCCGTCCTCCCGGCGCGCACCGGACCCGTCATCGGCGAACAGCGCCTCGCACGCCGACGCCACCCGCGCCTGGACGTCGGCGAGCGACTCGCCGCCGGGCCAGCGCTGCGTCGCGTCGTCGCGGACCGCCGCCCAGAACGAGGCCTCGACCTCGTCGATCCGCCGGCCCTCGGCCTCGCCGTAGTCGAGCTCGATGAACGACTCGTCCACGATCGGGGCGGGGCCCGCCGAGAAGAGCTCGGCGGTCTCGCGCGCGCGCCGCAGCGGGCTCGTCCGAAGCTCGACGACGTCGCCGAGGAGTTCGCCGACGCAGCGCGCCTGGTCGCGCCCGACCTCGTCGAGCGCGACGTCGCTTCGGCCGACGAGACGTCGCTCGCGGTTCCAGCGCGTCCGGCCGTGCCGCACGAGCACCAGGCTCACCGTGTCAGCAGCCTGCCGCACTCGTCGCAGACGACGATCGTGCCCTCCGGGCCGTGGGCGATCCGGTCTGCGGTCGCCGCGGGCACCGCGACGTGGCACCCGCCGCATCGCCCGTTGACGAGCCTCGCGGCCCCGATCCCTCCTGCTCGCGCCGCGGCCGCCTCGTAGCGCGCGAGCGTCGCCGCGTCGATCGCGCCGGCGAGCGGGCCGCGGGCCGCGGTCAGCTCCTCGAGCCGCGCGGCGGCCGACTCGCGCTCCGCGGTGGCCGACGCCTGCGCGCGCTCGCGGCGCGCGGACGCCGCGAGCGCGTCGACGCGCAGCGACTCGAGGCGCTCGTCGAGGGGCTCGAGCTGCTCGTAGATCGAGAGGAGCTCCTCGTCGAGCTGGTCCGCTCGAGCCATGAGCGCGTCGCGCTCGTGGGCCATCGCCTCGAGATCGCGACCGGCGCCAGTCGACTCGTCGAGCCGCCGGGCGATCACCGACGCGCGATCCCTCGCCGCCGTCGCGTCGTGCTCCAGCGCGCCGGACCGCGCCACGAGCGGCGCCCGGGCCCCGTCGAGGGCCCGCTTGCTCGCCGCGGCCGAGGCGAGCTCTGCTCGCGCCGCATCGAGGTCGGCCGTGGATGCAGGATGCTCGATCTCGTGGCGCGCCCGGACCATCGTCTCGTCGTGGTCCGCGAGCGCGAGCAGGGACTCGTTCACGCCGGCCACGATGCCACCTCAGCCAGGCCCAGTCCCCGCGCGACGGCGAAGGCCCGCGCCAGACCGCCGCGAAGGCCTGGCTCGCACCGCGCGAGCGCCGGGCCCGGGAGGAACCACGACACCTCGGTGCTCTCGCCCGCAGCGGGGCGGATCTCGGTCCTCTGGGCGACCAGCAGCCATCGGCAGTCGTAGTGGCGGTGCGATCGGGGGCCGTCATGGACGTTCACGTCGACGAGCAGCGGCGGCTCGAGATGGGTCGCGGCGAGCCCCGTCTCTTCGAGCACCTCGCGGCGCGCCGCGGCCGCGGGCTGCTCGTCGGGCTCGACGTGGCCACCGGGCTGCACCCAGATCCCGAGGCGCAGGTGCCGGTGCAGCACGACGCCCAGGGACGAGAGGACGAACCCCGACGCCGTCACGTGCTCGAGCTGGGCGCCCTCGTCGAAGGGGCGTGGGAGGGACTGGAGGAGCTCGACGGTGGCGTTGCGATCCGCGTCCTCGGCGTGGTCCGCCACGTCAAGCGAGGCGAGGGCGGCCGCGAGCATCGCCGCGCGCTCGTCCATCACCCCTGCGTCAGGGCGCGCACGCTCGGCGGGACCGGGATCGACCCGCGCGCCATCGCGCCATCGGTGGCCCCTACCGGCGCGCCGTAGACGAGTGACGCGGGCACGTCGCCCGCCCAGACCGCCGAGTCGACGTCCTCGGGCTCGTCGTCGGTCGGGCCTTCGGAGACCTTCGCGCTCGCCTCGTCGATCGTCAACGCGATGACGGCGGTCAGTGCGAGCTCGCGATCGTTCGGCCTGCGCACCTCGGCGCTGCGGCCGGGCAGCACGGCGTCGACCAGCACGTCGAGGACGCGCTCGCGCTCCGCTGGTTCGCCCACGACGTGCACGGGCCCGTAGGCGACGACACTGCGGTAGATCACCGAGCTGTGGAACCCGGTCCGCGCCACGCGCAGCCCGTCGAACGACGTGAAGGTCGCGCACGCGCGGGGTGCGGCGAGCAGCGAGCGCAGCAACTGGTTCGACTGGCTGCCGTGCAGGTAGACGACGTCGTCGAGACGCGCGTGCAGGAACGGCAGCACGATGACGTCGCCGCTGTCGGCGAGCGCGACGCCGACGTGGCAGATCGGCACCGAGTCGATGATNNCGGTCGGTCGGCTCCCCTACGCCCACAGCTCACCTGACAGGAACGTCCGCGCACGGCCGAAGACCTCGACGCGGTCGTCGAAGAGCGAGGCGGCCAGGACGCCCCCGCGCGTGGACACCTGTCGGACCAAGAGCCGGTCCTCCCCGGTGCGCTCGTGCCAGATCGGCGCGAGCGCGCACATGGCCCGACCCGTCACCGGGTCCTCTCGCACGCCGAGGCGCGGCGCGAACACCCGGATCGAGATGTCCGAGTCGATGCCCCCGATGGCCATCGCGACCACGAGCGAGGCGGGCACGAGGAACATCTCGACGGCGTCGGGGTCGAGGGCGCACAGCGCGTCGTAGGACCCGAGCAGCGCCACGAGGTCGCCCGCCTCGGTCGCCCACGCCTGCTCGACGGGGCCGAGTGCGCGCTCGATGCCGACGTCGTCGGCTGGCGTGATGGCGTGCCGCGGCAGCTCGATCACGAGCTGGGCACCCTCGCGGCGCCCCGCGATCGGTCCAGAGCGCGTCGTGAAGACGAACTCGTTGACCGAGACGCCGAGGTTTGTCCCGAGCACGTGCAGTGCCGCGAGCGTCGCGTGGCCGAACAGGTCCACCTCGACGGTGGGCGTGAAGCAGCGCAGCTCCCACCCGTCCTGGTGGCGCCGGAGGAACGCGGTCTCTGCGACACTGAGCTCCGAGGCGATCTGCTGGCACTTGGGGCCCGTCAGGGCGCTCTCGAGCAGCACGACGACCGCGGGGCTGCCGCGCGCGCCCTCGCCGATGAACGCGTCGACCCACCACATCCGCCGTCCGAGGTCGGTCGAGATCTCCGACATGCACCGAGCCTGCCACAGTGCGTGATCGCGACCGACATAGGGTTCGATGTGCTGCCGCCGCTCCGCGTCGCGTCGTACAACCTGCACGCAGGTGTGGACGGGTGGGGTCGACGAACCGACGTGGTCGACGTGGCAGTCGAGATCGACGCCGACGTGCTGTTCGTCGAGGAGTCATGGCGCTCCGACGCCGTCGATCTCGCCAGTGAGATCGCCGCGCGCACGGGTGCGACGGCGCACACGATTCCCTTGGCCGCTGGCGTTCGCGTGACCGGGGGCACCGGCCCCGCTCGCTGGCAGCCCCGCAGGGCGCTGGTCGTCGGCAACCAGGGTCTGTACCTCGACTCGGTGCTGCCGATTGGCCGACGCGGCGAGCGTCGGCTCGCGACGGCTCGAGGCGTGGAGGCAGGCGAGTGGTGCCTGGGCGTGGTGACACGGCTCCCCGTCATGTCGAGCGAGGTGATCGAGCTCACGCCCCTCGCAAAGGACCGAGCGCGCCGTCGGCTGATCGGCCTCGAGCTCGACGCGGGCAACGGCGCGCTGTGGTGCTTCGCGGTGCACGGCGCGCACCTGTCGCACGGCTCGCTCGGCCAGTACCGAGAGATCGTCGCGCACCTCGAGGACCGGCTCGACGGCGACCGCGCCGCGGTTTTGGGCGGCGACCTCAACTGCTGGGGCCTCGTCGCACGACGCGTGCTGCGAGGCTGGCGCCAGGCGGCGAGGGGCGCGACGTGGCCGAGCTGGCGGCCGCACAGCCAGCTCGACCATCTGTTCGTGCACGGCCCGATCGACGTCGTGAGCGGCGGCGTGCTGGACCGCCGCAGCAGCGACCACCGCCCCGTCGTCGCGTCGATCGTGGTGCGACCGGGCCTCAGGTGAGCGTGACGCCCATCGTCTCGGGCAAGGACCGAAGCAGCCAGAGGACGGGCAGGCCCGGCAGGAAGGCCGCGACGCTCGCCCAAGCGGTCGAGCCCGTGGCGTCCGCGACGGCCCCGAACACGAAGAGGCCCGCGATGGCGCCCAGGACGGACGCGACGATGACCCATCCGCTGGCAGAGGCGCGCACCGCCTTGGGGAACGACTCGGTCACGAGCGCCGCGGCCCCGGGGGCGAACAGCCCGCCGGCGAAGACCCCGACCATGTAGCCAACGACGAACTCGGGTCGCCCACCCGAGTAGGCGACCAGGCTCGTGGCCGCCGACGCCAGCGCGCCGATGGCGTAGGCGACCCGGCGTCCCTGCCGATCGGCGAGCCGGCGGCCGATGAGGAGCCCCGCGAGCCCGGTGAGCGCCGAGCACGCGACGACCAGCGACACGAACGCCGGCGAGATCTTGAGGAAGTTCTCGGCGTAGACGAACGCGAAGCCGTTGGCCGGTCCCGAGATCGCGCCGATCGCGGCGGACGCGCCCATGACGACCGCGAGGCGCCCTCGTATCTCGCGCGGGATCGCGCCCAACCGGGGCGGGTGCGCGGTGTGCTGCACCGCGAGGGTCTCCTTGAGCCTCGGCACGAGCACCACGACCAGCGCGAGCGGGATGATGGCCGTCGCGAAGAGCACGCGGAACCCGTGCGGCCCGCGCACGATGCCGTGGACGATCGCCGACATGCCCGCGCCGACGCCGGCGCCGGCACCCACGATCGTGAGCGCGGTCACCCGCGTGCGAGCCGTCGTCAGCTCGGCAGTCACGACGGTCGCGAGCGCGCTGGCGGCCGACAGCGCGGGCCTCGCGAGCGCGAAGAGGGCGACGAACCACCAGAAGCCAGGACTGAGCGACGCCGACGCGGTGATGCAGAGGCCGAGCACCCCGCAGACGTACAGCACGCGGCGTCGCCCGACCCGGTCGGCGAACGACGCGATCGGCAGCGCCGCGAGCGACGCGGCGCGAAGGATGGCGAGCCCGATCGAGAGCGTCGAGCCCGACAGCCCCGCACGCGCGCTGAAGCTCGATTGGTTGGTGACGGTGCCGAACGCGTGGGCGACGTCACCGAGCGCCGACGTCGCCCCGAACTGCCCGTAGCCAGCGGCGAGGGCGACGAGCCCGAGCGTCACGACGACCGTGCGCACCGAGACGGTCGTCGAGACGGTCGTCGTTGGCTCGTGCATCACGAGATCGTCGCAGGTCCGCGGCTCTTGCAGGCTCGATGCTCGTCGGACCAAGACGCTCGGATGCGGTTTCGTTGGCTCGCAGGTCCCCGAAGTAGGCTCAGGACCCCGAGGAGTCGCGTGCCCTTCCAAGTTGACGCAGCATTTCGAGACCACCGCGGCGAGCAGTTCGCGCTTCACGAGGCGCATCTCAATCCCCAGCTGCCGAGGGTGCTGCGCACCCTCGGCTTTGACCGCACCTACGTTCGCGGCGAAGGGCCCTGGCTCTACGACGACGCCGGCGAGCGCTACCTCGACTTGCTNNCTCGACCTGCCGAGCATGGTCCAGATGGACTGTGCCCTGTTCCCGGGGCTGCTGGCCGAGGCCCTCTGCGCTCGGAGTCACGACAAGATCGAGCGGGTCTACTTCTGCAACTCCGGGGCCGAGGCGGTCGAGTCGGCGATCAAGTTCGCCCGCGCCTTCACAAGGCGGCGGCGCATCGTCTACTGCGCGCACGGCTACCACGGCCTGACGCTCGGCGCACTGTCGCTCAACGGCGCGGCGGCCTTCCGGGACGGGTTCGGCCCCCTGCTCGCAGACGTCACCGAGGTCCCCTTCGGCGACCTCACCGCCCTCGAGGACGAGCTGCGGCGTGGCGACGTCGCGGCGTTCATCGCCGAGCCCATCCAGGGCAAGGGGGTCTACGAGGCGCCGGCGACCTACTGGCTCGGCGCCGAGCGCGCGTGCCGCGAGACAGGTGCGCTCCTCGTCATCGACGAGGTCCAGACCGGCGTCGGGCGAACGGGCACGTTCTGGTGCCATGACCAGTTCGGGATCGAGCCAGACCTCATCTGCGCATCCAAGGCGCTCTCGGGCGGGTACGTGCCGGTCGCCGCCGTGCTCGCCCGCGACGACGTCTTCCGCGCCGTGTACTCCTCGATGGATCGGGCGCTCGTGCACTCGACCACCTTCAAGCAGAACCAGCTCGCCATGGTGGCAGGGCTCGCGACGCTGTCGGTGCTGGACGACGAGGGCCTCATCGAGCACACCCGCGCGATGGGCGACTACTGGAAGGAGCGCTTCGCGCCGTTGGTCGAGCGCTACGAGATGCTGGTCGACGTGCGCGGCAAGGGCCACATGATCGGCCTCGAGTTCGGCGCGCCGACCTCGCGACGGCTGCGCCGCTGGTGGCGCGTCACCGAGCGAGTCCGTCCGGCGTTCTTCGCCCAGACGGTGGTCCTGCCGCTCTTCCACCGGCACCGGATCCTCACCCAGGTCGCCGCGGACAACGTCAACGTGATCAAGCTGCTGCCTGCGCTCACGGTGGGCGAGCCGGAGATCGACCTCGTCGTCGAGGCGTTCGACGACGTGCTCCGTGACGCGCACCGCCCCGGCGGCCTGCTGCTCGAGACGACCTCTGCGATGGCCCGAGGCTCGATGCGGCGCGGGCAGCGCCGCCGTCGCTCGCCCGCTGCGACCGCCGCAACGTGACGGCGGTCATGCCCGGTGACCGCGTCGTCGTGACCGGCGCGGCCGGGTTCATCGGCTCGGCGATCGCGCGTGCGCTCGCCTCGCGTGGCGCCGACGTCGTGGCCGTCGTCGAGCCGGGCACCGAGTCGGAGGCAGCCGTCGTGCTCGACGGCGTTGCCACCGACGTCGTGACCGGCGACATCGGCGACGCAGGCTCGCTCGAGGGCGCCTTCGTCGAGGCGCGCTTCTGCTTCCACGTCGCCGCGCGCTACGCGTTCTGGCCGAAGGAGCCCGAGCCCTACTACCGCGCCAACGTCGAGGGCAGCCGCAACGTCGTCAACGCCGCGTGGCGCAGCGGCGTGGAGCGCATCTGCTACACGTCCTCGGTCGCGACCCTCGGCCTGCAGCGGACCCTGGAGGGCGGGACGGCGAGCGAGGACGACTACGCCCATGTCGAGCACCTCTTCGGGAACTACAAGCGGTCCAAGTACGTGGCCGAGCACGAGGTGCTCCGCCTCGGCGCCCAGGGCGCGCCGGTGGTGCTGGCGCACCCGACCTTCCCGGTCGGGCCCGGCGATCGACGACCGACGCCCACGGGCAAGCTCGTGCTCGACTTCCTCAACGGCAGGGTCCCCGCCTACGTGGACACGACGCTCAACGTGGTGCACGTCGACGACCTCGCCGAGGGCCACGTGCTCGCGCTCGAGCGGGGCCGCCAGGGGGTGAGCTACGTCCTCGGCGGCGAGAACGTCTCGATGCAGTCGCTCCTCGCCCAGCTCGCCGAGCTGAGCGGGCTGCGCGCCCCCACGCTGCGCGTGCCGAGCGCACTGACTCTGGCCGCCGCCATCGCGAGCGACGCCATCGAGGCCGGCCTCCTGCGCCGCGAGCCGCACGTCCCGATCGAGGGCGCGAGGATGGGCGCGACGCACATGCGATTCGACGACTCGAGGGCCCGAGCCGAGCTCGGCTACGCAACGAGGCCGACGCGCGACGCGCTCGCCGACGCGATCTCGTTCTTCTTGGCGCACGGCTACGTCTCGGCGCGGCGCGCTGGCGCGATGCGGACCGCGGTGCGGTCGCCTACAGCTGGGTGAGCTGCGCCTGGGGCACGACCATGAAGAGACCGAGGCTCTTCTTGTCGACGATCCACAGGCTCCCGTCGGGCGACGCGCTCATGCCCGTCAGCGACCGGAAGTCCCTGCTCACGACGACGTCGATGCCCGTCGCGGCGACGTGCTCGACGACGTGTCGGTACGTTGATGTCGCCGCGTAGCTGTTGCCCTGGCCGTCCATCGCGACAGCGGTGACGCCGAGCAGGTTGTACAGGTGCGTCATCTTGGCTTTCGCGGTGATCTCGATCACCTGGCCGTCACGCTGCGCCACGACGAAGTTGCCCAGTGGGTCCTCGGCGACCGCCACCGGCTGGTTGAGGCCGCTGAGCAGGGTCCGCAACGTGCCGCCTGCGCTGACCTCGACGACCTGGCCGCTGTGGGCCTCGGCGACGAGGACCGAGCCGTTCGTGCCGGGAACCGCGTAGAGCTGCTTGGGCGTGACGAGCCCGGTGCGCACGACGCTCCATGACCCGTCAGGCCGCACGAGCAACAGCCGACCGTCGGCCGTGTCGACCCACACGTCGCCGTTCGAGCCCGCGGCGACACCGACGGGCTGGCCGAGGCCCGTCGCCAAGGTCGACAGCGTGCCGTCGTACCACTCTTGGAGCCAGCCCTGCGAGGCGTCGGTCATGTAGACCGCCCCTGACGGCGCGTAGGCGACGGCGGAGGGGTCAGGGAGCCCGTGCGTCTGGAGCTGGTGCTCGCGGAGCGTCGCGACGATCTTGACCTGGCCGCCGTCGGTGTCCGAGATGTACACGTCGCCGAGGGCGTCGACCGAGAGCCCCCGTGGGTGCCCGAGGCCCCTGTCGATGATCGACGTGTGCCCTGACGGCGTGAGCTTGATGACCTCGCCGTTGCCCATCTCTGAGACGTAGAAGTTGCCCCAGGGGTCCTCGGCCAGTCCCGAGGGCTGGTCGAGCCCCTTGAGCAGTGTCTTCACCTTGCCGTTGGGCAGCAGCGCGAGCACCGTGCCCGCACCGGTGTTCGCGATGAAGACGGTCGTGGTCCAGGACGGGTCGCAGAGCACCGCGAGCGGACCCAGCAGCGGGCCGGTCTTGAGGACCGTCTGCTTGTACGGGTAGGTCCGGCTGATCTCCACGACGCGGTTGTTGCCCGTGTCGGCGACGACGATGTCACCGAGCCCGTTCACGCTGACGGACTGCGGGTCCTTCAGGCCGCTGCCGAGGGAGAGCTGCTGGGATGGCCCGGCCGCGAGCGCGAGGCTGAAGGTTGGCGAGCCCACGGCGAAGTTGTACAGGCCGCTCAGGCGCACGATCTGGTTGTTCCCGGCGTCCGCGATGTACACGTAGCCGTTCTTGTTGCCGTCGTCCGCCACGACGTCGGCGGGGTGGTTGAGCCCGATGCCGATCGTCTCGCGATAGCCGCCCTTCATGGTCATGACGACGCGGTTGTTCGAGGTGTCGGCAACAAAGACGGCACCGGTCGGGGCGACGTAGACGCCGTGCGGGTCGGTGAACGGCGTGAGGCCGATCCCGATGATGCCCTCGACCAGGAGCACGACGAGCGCGATGCCCACGACGTCTGCGATCGCGGTCCGCAGGTCGGAGCGATCACCGAGCCCAACCGCCTGCTGGAAGAACGCGAACAGCGCGAGGAGGAGCCCGATGCCGATGATGACGCCCCCGAGCAGCGGGACGGGGTTGACCATGTGGCGCGTCAGCTGGCTCAAGAGCAGCTCGGCCAGGACAATGACGATCACCATCCGCAGCAAGTAGAGGGGCAACCGGGACTGCGAGAGGGTCCGCCCGGGGAGCTGGCGGCCTGCCCACGCGAGCGGCGTGATCACGAGGAACAGCCCGAGTGCGACCCACGTCATCCACCCGAAGGCGAGGAACTCCCACAGGATCATCAGCGCGAACGCGCCCCGGACCAACCAGAAGAGCACCGCCGTCGGGAGCGGGCGGGGGGACGGCTCTTTCGCGACTGGCGCCGCGCGCCGCTCGGCGAAGTGGTGCTCCGCCAGTGACTGCAGGAGGACGCGGGCGAGGATCGCGCAGAACACCACGATCTTGACGACCCGCAGGTGGTTCTGGATCGTGACGAAGAGCTCTTGTGGGCCGTCGCCCGCGAGTGTCGGCATCTGCCAGGCGACGAGCCAGACGACGAGCGTCCCGATGATCGGCATCACGGCATAGTCGATCGCTCGCTGCAACCAGACGCTCGCTGCGGAGCCGACGCGGTGCGTCCGCAGCGGTCGGATGCGGTGCGGGACCTGGGTGCCCGCGAACCACAGGACGCCGAGGCCGAACAAGCCCGTCAGCGTGTAGACAGCCGTCTGTTGTCCGGGCGGCGCCGTGAGCATGTGCGAGCCAACGAGGTTGCCCGTCGCGAGCGTGACGATCGCGAACCCTGCTAGTGCCAGGAGGCCCGAGAGCGCGTCGAGTGCCCCGAGGGCGATCAGCACCAGCGTGAGTATGAGCGAGGGCGGCACGGCGAGTCCCGACGTCGAGACCCCCGCGATGATGCCGAGCACCAGCCCTGCAATCGGGAATGCGAAGTAAACGTTGCCGAGCATCGCTCGCAGGTAGCTGCCGTCGCCGATCGACGAGGCAAGCATGGGCGTCGCCCACGACGTCTTCGCCGCGCCGTGCTTCGT
>PLCI01000059.1:11790-24162 GCA_003135595.1 Acidimicrobiaceae bacterium
GGCGATCGCAGAGGAGTCGACGCCGCCGGTCTGGGGATCGTGCACGCCCTCGACGTGGCCGTCACCGGTTTCGCTCATCAGCTGCCTCCACCTCCCCCACCTGTTGGGTTGACCTGAGCGCGTGTGAAGGCAGTGGCTGCCCGCGAGGCCCCGCTGGTCGAGGCGCCCGACGACACGTCGCCGCTTGGCCCGCTCGGTCCGCTTGGACCAGCGGGGCCACTGGCTCCACCTGGGTCGGCCCCGCCTGAGGCGTCCGAGCCGCTCGTGCCCGATGGTGGTCCCGCGCCAGCCGGCGTCCCCGCACCAGCACCCCCCGCGGCACCGGCTGGTGCGGATCCTCCTGAGGACCACATCGCGCCCAACGCCCCCGCCGACAGCACCGCGGCGAGGACCGCAGCGAGAAGGCTCGTCTCCATGATCACGCGATTCGGCGAGATGACGAGCGGCGTCTCGATGACCTTCGCGAGCGTGGTCGGAGTGAAGCCGTGGATGGTGGTCCTGACGGCGAACGTCGAGCTCGTCGGACGAGTGACCGTGCCCGACGTCGGCGGGCCGGTTGGCCCTGTCGGCGAGACGACGCACGCGTTGTTGTTGCTGATCGGCGTGGAGAACGGCAGTCGGAGCCCGACCTTGACCGTGCCGCCGGTCACAGTCTTGTGGCCCACGATCGTGACGAAGTTCTGTCCGTGCCGAACATGCACCGGTGCGTTGGCATCAATCTGCACCTCGCCCGGAAGGAACGAAATCACAACCAGCACACAACCGTTCGAGTCCGACGTCGCCGTCCCGGCAAGGTGGCCATCGACGAGGAACTTCACCGTGGTCAGCGGATTGAAGCCGCACACCCACGACGCGTTGCTCGCCCCCGATGGCGTGCACCCGAGCGATGGCCCTGTAGGAATGCCTGGTGTCGCAGGGTTGCCGGGGTAGCCGAACTGCGATTGCGCGTACGCGTTTTGGCTCAGCACGATGCTGGCCACCCCGAGGAGGATGCCCAGTACGAGTGTGTATTTTGGGCCGCGTCCGGCGTGTTTCCAGCGCTGCATCTGTTGAGCCTCGCGAAACCGTAGCACCCAACGCCAAAGAGCCGGACTGGACATTCGTCGGCAAGTCGCCGCTGGTGACTTGATGATCGCGGACAACATGCACCACGATTTGGTTCCGCGTAGCCGATCCTCTCTTTCGTGTCGATCGGTTCGTGACGGGCGTTCGGCTGGTTCGTGACAGCCGTGTGGCGATTCGCGAGCTGGCGTCCGGTCAACAGTTCGTGACGGCGTGGGAACCGATCCTCGGAGCGCACAGCGGGACCCGCCTTCGTCGCCGCCCGCGACCTCCAGGCCCGGCCGTGGATCCAGCGACCCTTGACAAACTCCAGATCAGGCCGTAGGTCCGAGGACCGCGAACAGGTGCATTTGACCCCGGCAGGTACATTGGCGAGGTGACACCTGACGAGGATCGCGAGTACCCCGAGCCGGACGTTTCGGAGGACAATCCCGAGACCGAGCACTGGGTCTGGGCCGGGGCGCATCGGCCGCCGTTGCCCCGTCCGTTCGTCGAGTACATGACCCGCAACTGGGCGCCCCGAACGGTGTCCGAGCCCCCGCATCCTGCCGTCGACCGAACCCGCCAGCGGCGCTCGAGCGCGCGAGCCGCCTTCGAAGGCAAGACCCTCGTCGTGCCGAGCGGCGGCCACAAGGTCAGGGCCAACGACACCGACTTCCGCTTCCGCCCAGGCTCGGACTTCTACTGGCTCACCGCGTGNNGTCGAGGAGCGTCGCGACAGCACGTCACACCGATTCTTCAGCGATGCGCGCTACGGCGAGGCGTGGGTCGGGCCGCGTCGCGGACTCGCCGAGGCGGCGCACCGGTGGGGAATCGAGACGGCGCCGCGTGACCAGCTCGAGAAGGATCTCGTTGGCCTCGAGCCCAGCGACGTCGTCGCGCTTCGCGGCTTCGACCCCCGAGTCGACGCCGTCGTCGCGCCTTCCGGCCTCGACGCGCAGCTCGCCACGACCTTGAGCGAGCTGCGGCTCGTGAAGGACGACTACGAGCTCGCTCGCCTCCAGGATGCCGTCGACCTCACCGTGCTGGGATTCGAGGACGTCGTGCGCGCCCTGCCCGCGGCAGTCGGCCGAAGCGAGCGCGTGATCGAAGGCGTCTTCAACCTCCGAGCGCGCGTGGACGGCAACGACGTCGGCTACAACACGATCGCTGCAGCAGGATCGCACGCGACCATCCTGCACTGGACCAACAACGACGGTCCCGTCGCCGAGGGCGACCTGCTGCTCCTCGACGCCGGCATCGAGGTGCAGGACCTGTACACCGCGGACGTCACCCGGACGATGCCGGTCTCGGGCACCTTCACCAAGCCTCAGCGCGAGATCTACGAGCTGGTGCTCGCGGCCCAGCAGGCGGCCATGGACGTGGTCCGGCCGGGAGCTGGCTTCCGCGATCCGAACACCGCGGCGATGAGGGTGCTCTCGCAGGGCTTGTTCGACCTTGGCATCCTCACCGTCGGGCCCGACGAGGCGATGCGCACCGAGCTGCCGCTGCACGCGAGGTACACGCTGCACGGCGTGTCGCACATGCTCGGCATCGACGTCCACGACTGCTCGCACGCGAGGGAGACGACCTACTTCAAGGGACCCCTGGCCGTGGGCTACGTCCTCACCGTGGAGCCTGGCCTCTACTTCCAGCCCGACGACCTCACGGTGCCCGAGCAGTACCGCGGCATCGGGGTGCGGATCGAAGACGACGTCGTCGTGACAGAGGACGGCTGCCGAGTCCTGTCCGCGGCGCTGCCCCGCGATCCCGATGAGATCGAGTCGTGGATGTCGGAGCTCTTCTCGCGGCCCGCGCCACAGCTCGGCATCTAGGCCGAGCCGACCAGCGGTCGCTTGCCCGGGCCGTCACGAGCGCCGTGATGCTCGGGCGAGGTCCGGGTGCTGAGACCCGACCGAGTGGACGCGACGGATCGTGAGCACGGCGACGCCGTTCGGCGGCGGTGGCGCGAACGCTGAGCGCGGCAGCGAGCGACCTACGACGGCGTCGAAGTCTCGTCGCCAGCGCCGTGCGCCGGGCGCGTCGCCGTCGGCCCAGCGCCGAGCGACGTGCCATGGCACGATCAGGTCCGCGCGGACCAGCCTGCTCCCCGGCGCCGTGATCCGTCGCAGCAGTGCCGTGGTCACCGAGAACGGCGGGTTCGCCACGACGCGGAACGGACGACGAGGGAGCCGT
Organism: Acidimicrobiaceae bacterium; assembly: GCA_003135595.1. Classification (GTDB taxonomy): domain Bacteria; phylum Actinomycetota; class Acidimicrobiia; order Acidimicrobiales; family RAAP-2; genus Palsa-459. The sequence goes on from PLCI01000059.1 coordinate 15,028, forward strand.
AGGTCGGCTGCGTCGGCGACGATCACGGTGACGCGTTGCCCAGCGAAGCACCGACGCAGCGCCGTCGCGCGGCCCGCGTGCAGCTCGACGGCCAGCACGCGCGCGCCGCGATCGACCAAGTGCCGGGTGATCGCGCCGGTCCCCGCGCCGACGTCGATCACGAGGTCACCCGGTGCGATCTGAGCATCCGCGACGAGCGTCGCGGCCCATGGGCTAGTGAGCTGGTGCCAACCCCAGCGCCGCGATGGCGCGGGCACGGCGGACCATCACGAACATCGGCATCGCCCAATCGTAACCGGNNAGGATCGGTAGTCAACTGTGTGGGAGCCACCCGGGCTTTCGCCAGTGGCGGGCGCGACCACGGCTGTGGGGACGCTGGTCCTCCGAAGTGATAGTGAGAATCGTACGAATCGCGACGCGAGGAGCTGAGCGGGTCAATGGGACGTGTGCTTGGGCGAGGTGGCGGGACCGAGGTGTCGAGCCCGCCGACCTGGGACGGCCCCTCCGGGGTCGGGACGCCCCTCGCGCGAGCACCTGGCATGACCGGGGACGCGAGCGACGCCGACGCCGCTGACGAGGCCGGGCTTCGCGCCGCCTTCTTGGCCCATGGGCGCGAGCTCGTGGGGTTCGCCCGACGCAGGCTCAATGACCCGACGCACGCCGAGGACGTCGTCCAAGAGACGTTCGCCCGGGCGTGGCGCTCACGGGGGCGATTCGAGCCGAGCCTCGGCACGATGCGCACCTGGCTGTTCGCGATCGAGCGCCGGGTGCTCCTGGACGTCCACAGTCGCTGGAACCGTGACGCCGCAGAGCGTCTTGAAGATGAGGACATGGTGCTGGAAGACGATCGGATCGACGAGGCCCTCCTGTCGCTGCAGATCACCTCGGCGCTGTCCGCGCTCGACGCGGAGCACCGGCTCGTGATCACCGAGCTGTACCTGAACGGCCGATCTGGGCCAGAGATCGCAGCCCTATTTGGGATCCCCGAGGGCACCGTGCGGAGTCGCGCCTACTACGCGCTGCGTTCGCTGCGCGCCCACATGGACGACAACGGATGGGACCGATGAGCGGCGCCGACTGCACCCGCTGGCACGGGGCGATGGCGATGGACGCCCTCGGCGCCCTACCCTCCGACGAGCGACCGGGTCTCCTGGCGCACCTCGACGGCTGCTCGGCGTGCCGCGAGGTGGCACGTGAACTCCGCTCGACGGCATCGTTCCTCAACCTCGTCGAGCCCTCCATCGACCAAGCGGCGGCGGTCTCGCCCGCGCTCACCGGACGCGTGCTCGGCCAGCTCCACCACGGTGCGGTCCGCGCGCGACGCCGCCGTCGCGTCGGCGCCGCGCTGGCCGGCGCGGCGGTTGCCGCCTCAGTGGCCGTGATCGTGGCACTGGCATCGGCACCGGGGCCGGCCTCGCCGTCCCTCGAGCACGAGGCACTCGTGAGCCATGGGACGGCCACGGCCTCGGCGACGCTGGCAGCCCGCACCTGGGGTACCGAGGTGACCCTCGAGGTGCCGGGCCAGCTGCCAAGCGGCAGCTACACCGTCTCGATGAGCACGTCGTCAGGCACATGGTGGGCGACGGGCTCGATCCACCTGGTCCAGGGCGAGCCCCTCGACGCCCAGATGCCGTGCCCGGTGCCGCTCGGTCAGATCACCGGGATCAGGGTGACTAACGCCGCCGGCGTGCCGGTGCTCTGGAGCGAGTCGGCACCGTCACTTCGCTGGCACTAGCGAGTCGTCCCGACGCAGCCTCAGCGATCGTCGTGGTCTCCCTCGGCGAGCCCGGCGATGCCCATCGCCGTCGCCGTCATGTTCGCGAGCACGGTCGCCATGCGCTCCCGCACGATCTCGTGCGCCCGTTCGGGCGCTGCCTCGACCGCCGGTCCGAGCGGCGGTCGCCCGGCGTGGAACACGACCGAGTGGGTGAGCGTCGCGCCCCCGCCTGCGGGCTCGATCGACAACGTCCACGTCGCCGTCGGCGAGCCCGGCTCACCGGTCGCCCAGCGGAACAGCGACGGCGCCACGCAGTCGGTGACCGTCGACTCGGTCGTCCAGGCGAAGTCGCCGTTCTTGTTGGACCCCGCGATGACCGCTCCCGGTTCGGGCCCGGCGCCGTCCACGAAGGACGCTGCCTGCAGCTCCCCCGAGAAGCGCGCCGGGACACTCGGGTCGGACGCGAACACCCAGATCGCCTCGGGCGGCGCGGCCACGCTGACCGTCACGGATCCCGAAGCGGGGAGCGCCGTGGCCGCCATGGCGCGAGCGTACCGCCGGCACAGCGAGGGTCCTGCATGTCGAATTGCGCGCGAATTGTCTCGAAGTGTGCCCTTCGGTGAGGAACACTGGAGCCGGCCCGCCCCGCCAGTAGCATTTTTGACTGACCGCTCTCGCCCGTGGTCAAGGAAGGTCCTCGAGTGCAGGCAACCGCTGGGGCTCACGCACGAGTCGAGTCGCACAGTGTCCTTGAGACACGCGTCGTCGTGCTGACGGTGCTCATCTTCGGGCTCGCACTCAGTGCCGTCGTGCTCCTCGCCCTCGAGAGCCCCCAGCCTCGGTCGACGCTCTCGTCGACCGCGACCACGATCACGGCCTCCCGTCCCGTGTTCCCGATCGGCACCACGAACCTTCGCGAGCCCTCGAAGATGTCGCCGCCCGGAGCCCACGCACTCGCTGGCTACAAGCTCTCCTACCTGACCGACTTCCCCGGCTCGTCGCTGCCGCCCGGCTGGGTGGACTTCACGGGGGTCCCCGGTGGCGACGTCGGCGCCCACTTCTCGCCCTCGCACGTGGTCGTGGGCCGCGGCATGCTCCAGCTCAACACCTGGAGGGACCCGGCCTACCACAACCGGTGGGTGAGCGGCGGGCTCTGTCAGTGCGGCCTGAAGTACACCTACGGCGCGTTCTTCGTCCGCTCGAGGATCACCGGTGCCGGCCCGAACGAGGTCCAGCTCCTCTGGCCGGCCAACAACGCCTGGCCGCCGGAGATCGACTTCTACGAGACCGGCGACAAGGACAACTCGACCTCCTGGACGCTGCACTACGGGTCGAACAACAGCTTCGTCCAGCAGACGCTGAAAATCGACCAGACCGCGTGGCACACCTGGGGCGTCATCTGGGCGCCGGACAAGATCACCTACACGATCGACGGTCGGTCCTGGGGATCGTTCTCGGGCAGCTACGCGATCCCGACGGTGCCAATGACGCTGGACATCCAGCAGCGTCCCGGATGCTCGCTCGGGCCGGTGTGCACGTCGGTCCCCGAGTCGATGCTCGTCGACTGGGTCGCCGAGTACACGAAGTCCTAGCGCCCGAGCGAGCCGAGCGACCGGATCACTTGCCCTTGGCGAGGAACAGCACCGTCGCCGTCAAGTCCCGCGACTTGAACGCGACGCGATAGCCATCATTTCGAATGAGGGCGCGCTCGAGCGCGTTCTGCCAGCCCGGCTTGTAGCCCGCGACGATCAGTCCCCACTCCTTCTGCGCGTCGTTGAGGATGACGTACGAGGCGCGCACCTTGATGAGCCGGTGCCTGATCTTGCCAAGCTGGACGAAGGTCGTGGCATTGCCCGTGGCCGTGTAGATCTTGATCGCGCCGACGTCTCGCTGGCCGAGCGGCAGGTACGGCGCGACGATCGCGAGCTTCTTGCCGGCCGGGATGTGGGCGTAGACGTAGTTGACGGCCGCCAGCTCGCCAGTCGAGAACGACTCGTAGGCATCGTTGCCCCCGCGCACCACCGTCGTCGTGACGGCAAAGCTGAACAGCACGACACCGACGGCGATCCCGAGCAGGGCGCGGGGGTGCCGGCCGAGCCGGACGTCAGCAAGGATCGGTCGGATGGGGCCCTCGCGCTCGGGAAGGATCGCCGAGGCCGCCAGAAGCGCCGCGAACGGCCCCGAGAGCAGGGCGACGCGCAGGAGACCCTCACCGCCGTAGTTCTGGACCGCGAACAGCACGAAGGGCGCCGCGACCAGGAGCTCGAGGGTCCTCGAGGTCGCGGCGCGCCGTGCGGCGCCGAGGGCGGCGAGCCCGAAGAGGGCCGCGGTGATCAGGATGCGGACGTCGACGATCAGCCGGTGGCTCGCGCTGCCGGTGACGCGGTTGGAGACGTTCGACCCGATCGAGCTGCCCAGCTGGCCGATCGAGCCGAAGATGAGCGAGAGGTGCCCGAACCAGAAGTTCGACGCGCCGAGGCTCAGCCACCCGACCGCAAGGCAGAACACGACGCCGATCAGCTCGGGGCGACCGAGCCGTCTCGACGCAAGGCAGGCGATGAGCGCGAGGAAGATCGCGTAGGGCGTGAGCTGGTGGCTGGCGGCCGAGGCCAAGAACAGGAGCGAGAGCACGACGAACACCCCGAGCACCTGGTTCGCCGTCCAGCTGGTCGCCGCGTCAGCGCCTCGGAGTCGCTCAAAGGAGGCAACTGACCGCCACGAGCCGAGCCGGTCGCGCAGTCGGTCGACGTGGTCTGCCTGGGCGCGCTGCACGGGCGCCCAGCCCGTGAGCACGACGGCGATCACGGCGAGGAAGAACAGGAAGTTGATCGCCTGGGGCGAGAAGTAGTCCTGGTAGATCCAGTTGGTCGCGTAGAACAGCGCGATGCCGAGCCACTGGGTCCTGCGGCTGACCCCGCTCGCCCTCGCGATCGCCACCAGCGGCGCGAGGTACAGCAGCTCGATCACGAGCGGGAACCAGCGCAAGAGGTCAAGCGCGTTGGACTGGCCCATGAAGGAAATGACGACCGCGCCGAGCGAGAAGCTCCCGGGCCAGGAGAACTCGGCGTTGTAGTTCTCGAGGGGCTTGCCGTGGGCGAACACGTACTGCACGTAGCCGGCGTGCACCCACGAGCTCGTGAGCGAGGCGACGGGCTCGATCGCGCACGCCGTGCCGAAGAGGTACAGGACGAGCACGATCGTGAGCGCGAGCAACCGGCCCTCGTGGATGCGCTCGCGCAGCAGCTCGATGGCGAACGCGACCGCCGCGAGCGCCAGCCCCACGAAGTACGTCCGTCCCAGCACCGAGACCAACCCGATCTGGCCCATGTGGGCGAAGACCGCGTCGCGCACCGTGACGATCCAGAGCACGATCGCGCCCGCGCCAAGCACCGCGGATGCACCGCCGGAGCCGAGCGCGGTGCCCGCGGAGCGCCGCACGGACCTCACCGCCGCCTCGACGTCATCCAACGGTGACGAACCTGAGGAACACGAGGAGCACGAACAGCAGCCCGAGCGCGACGACGGTCCCGTCGAGCAGGAGGTGGACCTGCCGGGTCAGCGCCAGGCGGGTCGTGACGACCCACGCACGGAGCGCGAGCAACAGCAGCTCGGCGACGAGCGTGACGAGCACCGCGGGCGCGGACGCGAGCGTCGCGAAGCTCGAGGCCGCCGCCACGCTCACGAGGGCGCCCGGGATCGTCGAGGCTCCAGGGTCTGCCAGACGAGCGAGGGCAGGCACGCCACGCACACCGCCGCGTCGACCGCGGTGAGGCGCCACGTCCCGAAGGTGACGGCGATCTGGGCGACGACCAGGAGCGACGCCAGGCTGACCGCCACCGCCAGGCCCGCCTCGAGGGCGGCGTCGTGCAGCCGGAGTAGCCCGACGATCGCCCAGCCGGGCACGATCAGGCAGAACGCGAGCCCCGCTAGCTGGCGGGGGGGGCCGTGGACCTGTGCCGCGACGAGGCCAAGGGTGACGAGGTCGAGCCCGCAGGCGACCGCGGCGACGTTCGAGCGCAAGCGGCGCTGCCGACGTGCGACGGCGATGGCGCGGTACTCGCTCAGCCGCTCATCGAGGTCGTCCGGATCGGTGGCGCGCACGGAGCTCCTAGTGCTCTCGCGCCGCGTCGACGGCGTGGAGTGGCGACAAGCCCGTCCGGCCCCGCCAGTGCAGCTCGGGTACCCACTGCGGCACGTGCCCGGCACGCGCGTCGTCGCTGAGCGGGTCCGCGGGCCTCACCGCGCCGCTCGGCAGGCTCGGCACACGCGTCTCGCTGCCGTCGGGGGGCTGGCCGATCTCGGGACCGTCCTGCGCGACGAGGGTCGCCCCAGGTGCGAAGCCCGGTTCCATGTCGGGATGACGGTACTGGTGGAGCACCGAGGGCGCCACGATGATCGCGACGGCCGCCTGCCCCACCAAGAACCCGAGGCCCGCGCCGGTGATCCCCATCGTGCCCACCGCGAGGAGTGACTCCAGGAGTATGAGCGTCGTGATGCAGATCTGAGTGGCCGCGACTCGACGCATCCGGCGCGCCGGCCTCGCGTGGGTGACGTAGAGCGCGTTGATCGCCGTGAACGGCGGCGCGAGGGCCAGGAGCCGCAAGACCCTCGTCCCGGCGTGCGCAGGCAATGGCTCGAGCGTCGCTCGCATGAACAGCGGCGCCGCCGGCAGCCCGGTCTGCTCGCTCACGCGGTTCGGCGTGCCCATCGTCTGCTTCGTGCGTAGGCGATCGGCCCGTAGGCCATGCCCAGCACCTGGTAGACGAGCGTTCGACGTGGATAGCTCGGCGTCGCGCTCGTCGAGCGATCGGCTCGGGGGCGGGTGAGCAGCCGCAGTCCCCCTGGGACCTTGCGCAGGATCGCGAGCGCGTGCCTGCGGTCGTGGACGATCAACGCGGTGAACATCGCGGTCAGTCCGACGCCGTAGGACAGGACCTGGTTGCGGAACGCGCGCTCGGTCCGGCGGTGCGTGTGTCGGACGAGCGCGGCAGGCTCGAAGGCGAGCGTGGCGCCCGAGGTCACCAGCTCGATGAACATCGCGAGGTCCTCGCCGCCGCGCGCGGGAGTGCCGACGCCGAGCGCGACGTCGAAGCCCCCCATCCGCTCGAGCGCGCCGCGACGGAAGGCCATGTTGCACCCCGCGCCGAAGCGTCGGGGCGCGTAGGGGAACAGCGCGTCGTCATCGACCGTCGCGAGGCTCACGACGGACGGTTCGAAGGACGTGCTGAAGCCCCCGTAGAACTCCTCGAACCACAGCTGCGGTGCCGTCTCCAGCTCGCTCGGGAGCACCAGCCCCCCGATCGCGTCGACGCTCGGCTCTGCCGCGAAGCGAGCACCCATCGCGCGGAGCCAGTTTCGGTCAACGATCGCATCGTCGTCGGTGAACGCGACGATCTCGCCGGTCGACTCCGAGACCCCCCTGTTTCGGCCCGACGAGATGCCGGGCACCGTCTCTCGCACGACGCGCACACGGGGGTCGCCCGGCATGGTTGGGATCGGCTCGGTCGGGGCGCCCCGCCGATTGTCGACCACGATCACCTCGAAGTCCGGGTAGTCGAGCTCGAGCAACGACTGGACCGTTCCGATGAGCTGGGCGGGATTGGAACAGATGGTCGAAACCACGACGGTGGCGGCCGCGAGCCGCTCGTCGGGGATGGTCTCAAAGAGCGCCGGGCCGTCGTCGCCGAACGTCGAGCCGAGCGCCGCGAGCTCGTCGGCCGTGAGCTCGCTCGCGCTTCGCTCGAGCTCGACGCGTCCCACGATCCGGCCATGCGTGGATGCCTCGATCCAGACCCATCGACCGTCGAGCGCGCCGACGCCAGCGGTGAGGGAGTTCGTCGCCAAGTCGAGCTGCACGAGCTCGATCGGGCGGAAGGCGTGCACCTCGTGGGGCGTCGTGCGGCGCTGGAACCTGGTGTCCGAGCGCCGCTTGGACATTGGCACAAGTTACCCGGCGCTTCGTGCGCCGAACGGGAGTGTCCCGTCCGAGTCCCCCTCGCTCGATGCGTGCAACCTCAGCTCGTCGCCGCCAGGTGCGAGGGGCTCGCGGCGCAGCGCGGCGTTGCCCCGGACAAGGCCCGCCGCCGCGATCGACGCGCCCGCGACGATGAGCGAGCCTTTCGTGACTGCCCGGCGCGGATGCCTCGGCAGCTGGCGAATGCAGATGCCCAGCTCGCGTGGCAGCGAGCGTGCAAGGTGCGCGCGCTCCGAGGCGAGTCCGGACTTCGTCCCGACGAGCGATGACACCGCAGCTTTTGACAAGCCTTCAGCCCAACAGCGTGTGCGGAAGTAGTGCCAGCTCAGTCGCGACGGCGGCACGAGGTGGTGCACGACCGCGTCGCGCGCGAGGACGAATCGGTCACTCGGCGCGCGCGCGGTGTAGCGGATGCACAGCTCGGTCTCCTCGCAGCCAAGCGGCACCTTGCCGATCCGACCGATGCCTGACGTGAACCCGCCCACCGCTTCGAAGACGCGTCGGCGGATCGCCATGTTCGCCCCGATGGGGTTGCGCAGGGTCGCGCCGCTCGGCGGCAGGCCCTGGTAGCTGCAGCCGAGGATCCAGTAGTACGTCTCGGGGAACCACGCAGCGACGTCGCCCTGCCACGCCGGCACGATCCAGCCGCCGACCCCCGCGACGGCGTCTTCTGCGAGGGGCGCGCAGAGCGCCGCAAGCCACCCTGGATCAGCGAACGCGTCGTCGTCGAGGAACGCGATGACCTCGCCTCGCGACGCCTCGACGCCGGTGTTGCGTGCACCCGACAGTCCCTTCGTCGACGCGTTCGCAACGACGAGCACTCCTTCGAGCTCCTCTGTCGCACGCGCCAAGAGCTCGTCATTGTGGTCCACGACGACGACGACCTGGTCGGGCCGGCACGTCTGGGTGAGACACGATCCGACTGCGTTCTTGAGGGCGTCCCAGCGTTCGAGTGTGTAGGCGCAGACGATGACGGTGACGGTCATCCGGTGTTCGCGACGGGCTCGAGGAGCCGGGCCGCCGGGATCCTCGAGCGGTGCGACTCGTCGAGTCGCTGCGCCAGCTCGTCCCACGAATCGGGACTCGGGAAGCTGAGCTCGGCGAGTCGCAGCGCGTGGATGAGCGCGACGTGTACCGACGCGGGATGCGTGAGGTCCGCGAGGAGTCCGCCGACGTAGCTGCGTCCGACTTCGGGCAAGGCGGAGTTGGAGAGCACGACCGTCGCGATCCCGAAGTCGATCGCCGTGGCGAAGGCGCGCGAGTCGTGGGCGGGATCTGCCACGCCGAGCACGGACGAGGTCGCGCAGAGCTGCTCGAAGCTCGGCGTCGTGAGCTCGCCGCTGATGAGGCTGACGTGGTCCGCGTGGTAGCTGTTCGCCACCATGTCCGGGAAGATCTGGCCGCCATGGCGCATCACGACCTGGAGGTGGTAGTCGTTGATCCA
>PLCI01000059.1:24188-26613 GCA_003135595.1 Acidimicrobiaceae bacterium
CCGCCGCCACCGAACGCCGTGACGAGGGAGGTCGCGTCGTCGGGGTCGCCCACGAGCACGAGGTCGGCGCGCGCGATGTCGTCGGCGAGCGTGTACGCCCGCACCCTGCTCGAGCTCGGGAGGCTGGCCACGGCGACGACGGTCGTGATCCCCGCGCCGCGCGCGACCTGGACGAACTGCTTGATCCAGGAGTTGTCGATCCCTGGCCACGCGTACGCGATCGCGGTGCCGACCTCGGGGCTCAGCCACTCCTTGAACGCTTGTGCGCGAAAACGCGCGCTGTCGGGTGCGCGGAGGTGCGCGACGCTCTGTCCGTTCGAACTGTGGTGCGCGACAGCGAGCGAGGGCGCGCGGTGCAGGCCCACCGTGAAGTCGAGGCCAAGGTCGACCTCGACTCGCGTGACGGGGGCTGACTGCGCCATGGCGTAGACGATCTCCGAGACGATGATCCCTGGGATCGTCGTCGACGACCCCGGACCCGCCACGAGGATTCGATTGCGCTGTCCCGACGCGTGCGCGCTGCGACCTGTCAGGTCGTCACTTCGACGGAACACGGTACCTCCGAAGGCGCTCGCGGAGGATCACTCGCAAGCACCTGAGCCCGTCGCTCATCGCGTTGAGGTTGCTCGACCCGTGGATGCGGTTCGTCTCGAAGCACGGGACCTCGGCCGTCTTGAGCCCCGCGCGATGCGCGCGTATGTCGATCAGCAGTTCCACTTCGAACCCGTCTGTGTCAATGCGAATGGCGCTGAGCTTGCTTGCCCAGAGCGCCTTGAAACCATAGGTCCCATCGCTGTAGCGCGCACCGAAGAAGATTCGAATCAACAGGCAGATTCCCGAGTCGCCGAACCGTCGCAGCCGGGTGATGTCCGTGGAGCCTCCACCAGCGATGAAGCGGCTGCCCTTCACGTAGTCCGCGCCCGAGACCAGCGCGTCTCGGAAGGCCTCGATGTCCCGGCCGTCCATCGACCCGTCGGCGTCCATGAGCACGAGGATGTCGCCCTTCGCGGAGTCGAGTCCTGCACGCAGCGCGGCGCCCTTGCCCCGCCGCGCCTGATGGACGATCCGGGCGTCGGGTCGAAGCACCCGCGCGACCCGGGCCGAGTCGTCGCGCGACCGTCCGTCAACGATGATGACCTCATCGACCCATCGCGGCACGGTGTTCAGCACATAGGGGAGGTTCCCCGCCTCATTGAGCGTGGGGATGATGACCGACACGGTCGGTGATGTTCGAGAAGGGACAGGATTGGTGTGCACAGTTCCGTGCCAAACATCGTTACCCACGGTGTCCGACAAGAGCGCCGGGCTGGCCGTTCGCACGGTGGTCCTCCTCATCAGCCCTTGCGCTCCAAAGCCTTGCCGACACTAGATGAAAAGTCAATCGGACGTGCACGTTTCCACACGTCGCGACACACTGATTTCGTCATTTTGACGCACCGCTCTGACATGCGAATGTCTGGCGCGGTTGGCGCCCGGGCGAGCAGGTAACCGAGCGTCGACGGCGAGCCGGGTTTGTCAACCGAGCCACTGACCCACGAGCTCGCGAGCCACTCGCGACTGGTCACTCGCGGCTCGATGTTCCCGAGGCGATGCCGACGCGGCCTGTTCGACGCGTCCCGCGTGCACGCGGGCCGATCGCCGAGGGCTCGAGCTCACGAAGGGGTGTACTCGGCGACCCAGTCAACCTGCATCGACTGTGGCGCAGACGGGCACGCCCAGCCAGATGCGCACCACGTTTGCTGCGTGAGATCCAGCGTCATCGCCTGGTTGGGTATCTCAGACGCGACCTTCACGGATCCCCACTCCTCGCCGTCGACAGTGTAGATGATCTCGTTCGGCGTCCAGATCACGCCCCACGTGTGCCACGCGGACATGTCGATCCTCGTCCTGCGCTGGTCCTGGAGGTTCGCCGAGCCCCAGTGCAGGGTCGCGCTCGTGTGCACGGTGGTGCCGTCGGTCTCGTTGAAGTCGACCTCGGGGGGCCAGACGTGTGCCTCTGGCCAGAGGAGCTGCACCACGGTCGGCCCAGGTCCCGTCGTGCGGGAGCGGATGAAGTACGCGGCGTAGGTGTTGTTGACCCCGCACTGGCAGAGGCCGCCCGCCACCCACCTGTTGCCGTAGGCGGGGTCCTGCCAGGTGTTGAGCTGGAGCATGCCGCTGTCGACGGTGACGTGAGCCGGGCTCCACTGGGCGCCTGGGTCACCGCCGGGCTGGCCGCTGAACGGGGACCAGCCGCTGGGCAGGCTCGACCCGGTGAAATCGTTCACGTAGCTCTGGGTGAACCCAGCCATGGCGTCGGCGGTCGGCGGGGCCACGCCGGAGGGCTCCGAAGCGTCCACGATGCCGTAGGGATACGGCGTGTCGCCCGGGGGATTGGTCACCGGCGGGATCGTGGTCGTCGTGGTGGTCGTGGTGGTCGTCGTCG
>PLCI01000156.1:0-432 GCA_003135595.1 Acidimicrobiaceae bacterium
CGATGATCTACGCCTACCCGACGTTCCACCGGGCCATCGAGTCGGCGATCAAGGACCTCAGCGCCTGAGCCGACGCACGCCGCGGCGGCGTGCCTGTCAGCAGAAGGGGTGCGAGAGGGTGAGGAGGAACTCGCCGGGATCCGCGCCGAACTCGTGGTCCACCACGAACCCGCCGCGGTCGAGCTCACCGGCGATGCCCTCGGGGGTGAACTTCGCGCTGATCTCGGTGCGCATCTCCTCGCCGTCGTCGAAGCTGATCTCGATGCCGAGCGCTCTTAGCGTGACGTGCTGCGGCGAGGTCGCCCGAAGTCGCATCTCGATCCACTGGCGCTCCTCGTCGAAGAGGGCCACGTGCTCGAACGCCTCGATGTCGAAGTCCGCGCCGAGCTCCCGATTGAGCACGCGGAGCACGTTGCGGTTGAACGCCGCGGT
>PLCI01000156.1:444-14985 GCA_003135595.1 Acidimicrobiaceae bacterium
GAACTTGTGGCGCTCGAACGGCTCCAGGTTGCCGATCGTGCCCCCGAGGAACGCGACGAGCACGGGACCCTCGCGATCGAACAGTCCGTCGAGGTGCAGGAAGTCGCCCACCGTCGCGGTGACGTCGAGGTCCGCGTAGGTGGCGGCGAGCGACGTCGTTGCCTCGACGAGCGTCGCCTCGGCCACGTCGACGGCGACGTAGTGGCGAAGCGTGCCCGTGCCCACGAGCGCGTCCAGCAGCACCGGGGTCTTGGAGCACGTCCCCGCCCCGAGCTCGACGAGCGTCGTGGCCTTCGTCGCCACGGCGATCTCGTTCGCGCGCTCTACGAGCAGCGCCCGCTCGGCGCGCGTCGGGTAGTACTCGTCCAGCTTCGTGATCTTGTCGAAGAGCTCGCTGCCGACGTCGTCGTAGAACCAGACCGACGGCAGGGCCTTCGGCGTTGCGAGGAGTCCCGCCCGCGCGTCGCGCTCGAGGGCGAGGCGCATCGCGTCTCGGTCCAGGCGGACGTCGATGGTGACCGGTGGGGTGCTCACGGTGCGTCGTGGGCGAGCCGAAGGCCCGTGTAGGGCCACCTCGCCGACGCCGGGTAGAAGTTGCGGTACGTCGGTCGCGTGTGGGCCTCTGGCGTGATCGACGCCCCACCGCGTAGGACCTGCTGGTTCACCATGAACTTCCCGTTGTACTCGCCGACGGCCCCCGGCGCGACGCGGAAGCCGGGATACGGCGCGTACGCGCTTGCGGTCCACTGCCATACCGAGCCGAAGAACCCGGAGCCGCTCGCCGTCGAGGGGGGTTCGAGCGCGAAGTTGGCATCGGTGCTGTTGCCGGCGCCGGCCGCGGCGACCTCCCACTCGAACTCCGTCGGGAGCCGAGCGCCGCGCCACCGCGCGAACGCGTCGGCCTCGAAGTAGCTCACGTGCGTGACCGGGTCGTCGGGCAGGACCGCTTCGTTGCCGAACAGTGTGAAGCGGTGCCACGCGCCGTCGTCGTTCGTCCAGTACAGCGGTGCCTGCCAGCCGAGCGCGTTGACGGTCGCCCATCCCTCCGAGAGCCACAGCTCCGGGCGCGCGTACCCGCCGTCGTCGATGAACGCCAGGTACTCGTCGCACCGGACCAGCCGGGAGTCGAGCGCGGACGGCTCGATGAGGCATCGGTGGCGGGGCAGCTCGTTGTCGAAGCAGAACGCACGGCCCGTCGCGCCGACCTCGCAGACCCCGCCCTCGATGACAATCGGGGAGACCGCGTCGGGTGCGCGCCGCGCGGCCTCGGGCGGACGCGTCGCGTAGGCGACCGACTGGGGGTGCTGGGAGAGCACGTGCTTGATGTCCATGAGCAGCAGCTCTTGGTGCTGCTGCTCATGGTGCAGCCCGAGCACGACGAGATCGTGGTGTCGCTCGTCAAGATCATCCGCGAGCAGCTGGCGCATCCGCGCGTCGACGTCGACCCGGTAGCGGCCTACCTCGGCGGCACCAGGGCGCGAGACGTGCCCGCGCCGGGAGCGCTCGTAGCGCGGACCGACCTGCTCGTAGTACGAGTTGAAGAGGAAGTCGAATGCCGGGTCGTAGGCCTGGTCGAAGTCCGTGTCGGCGAGCACGAATCGCTCGAAGAACCAGGTCGTGTGCGCACGGTGCCACTTGGTGGGGCTCACATCGGCCATCGACTGGACCGTTTGGTCCTCAGGTGAGAGTGGCGCAGCCAGCGCCTCGGTACGGCTGCGCACGTCGCAATAGCGCGTGTCGAGCGGGCAGTCGGTCATGTGGCTAGCTCCTCGGGGTGCCGCGTTCGCCGTCACTTGCCGCCGCACCCGCGTCGTGGGCGGGCGTGGATGGACAAAAGGACGCCCGAGGTGGGGGATCCATCGTGCGATTTTGCCACTCGCATGTGACCTCCGTCCCGTTCGCCACCCTCACCGTTACGTGGCCCCCGGCTTCTGATCGAGGCGGCCTGGCCGCACGTGCCCTGGCATGGCCGCCGTCCCAGATCAGCGGCAATGTCACGCGGCTGGGTGCCAGAGGGGGCGAAGCGGGTGACCGTCGCGTGCAGCGACGTTAGACCGGAACCACGTCGAGGGTCGCGGCGCCACCGTGCCGCCCTCAGGCCATGCGGGCCCAGACGCCCCTCGGGTCCCCGTCGGGATCCTCGATCACTTCGGGGGCGAGACAGCCGGCGCGCTCGAGCAGCCCCGCCACGGTCCCGCACTGATCGCTGCCCACTTCGAGAAGCACGCTCGAACCCGGACGCACCCAGTCAGCGCCCTCGAACACGATCCTGCGCACGACGTCGAGGCCGTCCGGCCCGCCGTCGAGGGAAAGGTTGGGCTCGAATTGAGCGACGTCGCGGGGCAAAAGGTGCAGCGCGTCGCGCGGCACGTAGGGCGCGACGGCGGTCAGGACGTCGACGCTGCCGCGTATGCCGAGAGGGAGGGGCGCGAACAGGTCGCCCTCCAACACCCTCACGCCGTTGCGCCGCGCGCATGCCGCGGCCAGCGGATCGAGCTCGGTGCCGAGCACCGTTGCGTGCGGGCGCGCGGCCGCGAGCACGACCGCGATGGACCCTGCTCCAGTGCACAGGTCAACCGCGACCCCACGGGCCGGCAGGAGGCCGACCGCCATCCGCGCCATGACCTCTGACTGCCAGCGTGGGACGAAGACCCCGGTGTCGACCCGCAGCTCGAGGCCGCAGAAGGTGGTCCGCCCCGTGATCCAGGCGATTGGCTCGCCGCTGATGCGACGAGCAACCAGACCGTCGAGGGACTCGGCGCAGTTGGCCGCCGCGACGAGCTCTCGGGCCTCCTCTTCCGCGGCGACGCAGCCAGCGCGATGCAGCGCCGTGACGACCTCTTCCAGCTCCCCGGCGCGTCGCACTGAACCAATGATGGCCTGGGGCGGGAGTTGGGCCTGCTTGGGGCGGTGGCGCGATGTCGCAGCGAGGAGATTGAATAGGCCCGGAGAGAAGAGGAGACACGATGACCATTCGTGACCGCGCACCCCTCGGTGCGCCCTGCTGGACCGATCTGTTCACGTCCGACGTCGAGGGGAGCCGCAAGTTCTACAGCGAGCTGTTCGGCTGGGAGGCGCTCGAGCCCAGTCCCGAGTTCGGGGGCTACTTCATGTTCTCGCTCAACGGCAAGGAGATCGCCGGTGGGATGGGCGACATGGGCGACATCAAGGCGAACAACGCCTGGAAGGTCTATCTGCAGACCGACGACATCAACGCCACGATCGAGCACGCCACGAAGAAGGGCGCCGACGTCATGGGACCGGCGATGGCCGTCGCCGACGTCGGCACCCAGTGCATGCTGACCGATCCGACGGGCGCGTTCCTCGGTGCGTGGCAACCCGGGACGTTCCAGGGCTTCTCGGTCCTCGGCGAGCCCGGTGCGCCTAGCTGGTTCGAACTTCACACGAGCGACTTCAAAAGGGCGGTCGACTTCTACGAGTCGGTGTTCCACTGGGAGACCGCCTCGATGGGCGACACCGACGAGTTCCGCTACTCCGTCATGAAGGAGCCGGGCGGCGAGGACCAGCTCGCCGGGATCATGGACGCGAGCTCCTTCCTCGGCACCAGCCCTTCGAGCTGGTTCGTCTACTGGGAGGTGTCCGAGGCAGTGGCGGCGACCGAGAAGGTCGTGGCGCTCGGCGGGTCGATCGTCCAGGCGGCGGAGAAGACCCCCTACGGCACCATCGCAACCGTCGCTGATCCGTCAGGAGCGGTGTTCAAGCTGCGCACGGCCTAGCTCTCGGCGCGACTGGTGGCTGACTCGCTCCGACGCGAGGGCCTCGTTGCGTTGTGACGATGTCGCCCGGCACGACGTCGAGAGCGGCGACGTGCCGGCGTCGTTGCGCTCATCGCGAGCAGCGGCCAGGCCACGTGGCAACTGTCGGCGTGCTGTCGATCGGCGGGGCGCCGGTGCAGCGCCTCACGGTCATCGTCTTGACACAACGACCCTTCAGCTCGACCCACCGCCCGGTGCACGTCGATCGCAAGGCAGCCCGCCTACGGCGCGCTCACCTAGCTCCATCGTCTCACTCGATCCGACAAACCGATTCGCACCTACGCTGGGGATGTCACGTGTGCGGTTGACCCCATGGTCGGTTGGGAAGAGGATGGGCCTGTGTTTTGTTTCCGCGCACCTACAAACGGCGAGAGCCGATGACGTCGTCAGTGCCCTCTCGACGCCCGTCGCACGACCTCGCACGCCCAACCGTGGGTTCGGCCACGACGTGGGGGCCACCTGACGACGACGATCTCGAGACGATCTTCCCGCAGATCGCGGACTACGCCTTTCTCTCTGACTGCGAGAACAGCTGCCTCGTCGCTCCGACCGGTGCGATCGAGTGGCTCTGCATCCCGCGACCCCACGACCCGAGCGTCTTCGGCACGATCCTCGACCGCGCAGCAGGTTCGTTCCGCTTTGCGCCCGCGGACAACGCGGTCCCTGCACACCGCCAGTACGTGCCGGGCACGATGGTGCTCGCCACGACGTGGCAGACGAGGAGCGGCTGGCTGACCGTCACCGACTTCCTCGCGATCGGACCGTGGTACCGCAACGGGGCGAGGTCCGAGCGGCACCGCCGCACCCCGAGCGACGCCGACGCCCGTCACGTGCTCATCCGCCAGGCGACGTGCCTGCACGGCAACGTTGACCTGATCCTCACCTGCGAGCCGTCGTTCGACTACGGGAAGAACGATGCCCGCTGGGCGTACGTGGGCGATGCCTACGACCACGTCACCACGACCAACGAGGGACCCCTCGCGCTCACGCTCTCTGGCGGGCTGCGCATGGGCATCGAGGGACGGGCCGTGCGCGCCCGGCACTGCCTGTCGGAGGGCGAGTCGACCTTCGTCGCGATGAGCTGGGGCGACGCGACCCGTCCGACCTCGATCGCCGAGGTCGACGCCTGGCGCGCCGAGACGAACCGGTTCTGGCGGGGGTGGATCGACCGCGGCAGGTTCCCCGACCACCCGTGGCGCGAGCACGTGCAGCGCAGCGCCCTCACGCTCAAGGGACTCACCTACGCGCCGACCGGCGCGCTGCTCGCCGCGCCNNGAGGCCGACGACTTCCTCGCGTTCCTCGGCGACGTCCTCGAGCCGCTCGTGAGCGGGAACGGCCCGGTGGCTGACCGAGAGCGGCTGCAGGTCCTGTACCCGGTCGACGGGACACGGCTGCCCGACGAGTGCGAGCTCGACTACCTCTCGGGCTACGCGGGGAGCCGCCCGGTGCGGGTCGGGAACGCGGCGTCGAGCCAGGACCAGTTCGACATCCTCGGGGCGATCGTCGACTGCGTGTACCAGCACACGAAGTCGAGGGACTCGCTCAGCGAGCGGGCGTGGCGGATCGTGGTCCAGGCAGTTGAAGCCGCGCTCTCGTGCTGGCAGCAGCCCGACCACGGCATCTGGGAGAGCCGCGGCGAGCGGTTGCACTTCACCTTTTCCAAGGTCATGTGCTGGGTCGCGGCGGACCGAGGTGCGCGGCTCGCCGCGCTGCGAGGCGAGCGCAAGCGCGCCGACCGCTGGTGGAATGCAGCGCTCGACATCCACGCCGACGTCTGTGCGCACGCGGTGCGAGAGGATGGCTGCTTCACGCAGAGCTACGGCGGCGACGAGCTCGACGCCTCGCTGCTCCTCCTTCCGCTCGTGCGCTTCTTGTCCGCCGACGACCCGAGGGTCCGTGCCACCGTCCTCAAGATCGCCGACGAGCTCGGCGACGGCGCCTTCGTCTACCGGTACCGAACCTCGGCTGGGGTCGACGGCATCAACGCAGAGCCGGAGGGGAGCTTCACGGTGTGCTCGTTCTGGTTGGTGTCAGCCTTGGTCGAGATCGGCGAGCTCGAGCGGGCGCGGACGAACTGCGAGAAGCTCATCGGGTCCGCCAGCAGCCTCGGTCTCTACGGCGAGGAGCTCGACCCGTCGACGGCGAGGCACCTCGGGAACTTCCCGCAGGCGTTCACCCATCTGTCGCTCATCAACGCGGTCCTGCACGTGATCGAGGCCGACCAGCAAGCTGCCGCGACGACCGTCGGGCATGCGGGCTCGCCCACGTGGTGGAACGCGGCAGGCACCGACGACCGTCCGAACACGGCGTGAGCGCGAGCGGCTCCCTCGTGGGTGCGAACCGCGGGTGCCCGGACATGAGGTCCTCGCGGCGGTGAGCTCGGGCAACGGCCACTCGGCGACGAACGTGATCGCGGGTCCTGCGACGTCGGACTTCGTCGTGGTGGCGAACCGCCTGCCCGTGCACCCCGCGGACCCGCCGAGTCGAGCGTGGCAGCCGAGCCCCGGCGGCCTCGCCCCCGCGCTGAGAGGCGTGGTCACCGCGAAGGACGGCGTCTGGGTCGGATGGACGGGCGAGATCGGTCCCCGCGACGCGCCGGCCTCGTACGAGCAGATCCGATTGCGCTCGGTGCACCTCACTCAGCGCGACTACGAGGAGTTCTACCTCGGCTTCTCGAACGCGACGCTGTGGCCGCTCTACCACGACGCGGTGCGCACACCCACGTTCCACCGCGACTGGTTCCACGCCTACCGCGACGTGAACCGGCGGTTCGCCGAGTCCGCCGCGCAGGTCGCGTCGTTCGGGGGGACGGTCTGGGTGCACGACTACCAGTTGCAGATGGTCCCGAAGATGCTGCGCGAGCTCCGACCCGACCTCAAGATCGGCTTCTTCCTGCACATCCCGTTCCCGCCCCAAGAGCTCTTCCTGCAGCTGCCATGGCGCCACGCGATCCTCGACGGGCTGCTCGGGGCGGACCTCGTCGGCTTCCAGGTGCCCGGTGCCGCCTCCAACTTCTCGCGTCTCGCGCGACGGCTCTCGGGCGCGCGGGGGACCACGTCGAGCATCGAGTACGACGACCGGACCGTCACCGTCGGCGCGTTCCCGATCTCGATCGACTCCGCTCACTTCGTCGAGCGAGCCTCTGCCCCCGAGGTCATCGCGCGCGCACGCCAGCTCCGCGCAGACCTCGGCGACCCTGAGGTGGTCCTGCTCGGCGTCGACCGCCTCGACTACACCAAGGGCATCGACCACCGCATCCGCGCGGTCGCCGAGCTCTTCGAGGACGGGACGCTGCACACCTCGAAGCACGTCATGGTCCAAGTCGCGGTCCCGAGCCGCGAGGAGGACGCCCACTACGCGAGCGAGCGGCGCCACCTCGAGCAGATCGTGAGCGAGGTGAACGGCGACCATGCGCTCGTCGGCCAGCCGGCGATCCACTACCTGCACCAGTCCATGCCGATGGACGAGCTGGTGGCGATGTACCTCGCCGCGGACGTCATGGTCGTCACGCCGTTCCGCGACGGCATGAACCTCGTCGCGAAGGAGTACGTCGCGTGCCGCACCGACCTCTCCGGTGCGCTGGTGCTCAGCGAGTTTGCGGGCGCGGCCGCCGAGTTGAAGGGCGCGTACTCGGTCAATCCCCACGATCTCGAGGGCATGAAAGAGGCGATCCGCCGCGCCATATCGGTGTCGCCCCGGGAGGGACGAGCACGCATGCTGCGCATGCGTCGCACCGTGCTCCGACACGACGTTCACGCCTGGGCATCGTCGTTCCTCGGAGCGCTCGGACGCTCGGCGGTGCGCCCTCAGGTGACGCTGGGGCCGCGCCCTGCGCTGCCCTCGGCAGGCACCGCATCCGGCTGACCGCTCACAGCTCGTCGATGAGGTCGGCGATCGACGCGACGACACGTGCGGGCCGGAACGGGTAGCGCTCCACGTCCTGCTTTGCCGTCACCCCGGACAGCACGAGGATCGTGTCGAGACCGGCCTCGATCCCCGCGAGGATGTCGGTGTCCATCCGGTCCCCGACGATGACGGTCGACGAGGGCCGCGCGTTGAGCGAGTTGAGCCCTTCGGTGATCATCAGCGGGTTGGGCTTCCCGACGTAGAAGGCGGTCGCGCCGGTGGCGCGCTCGACCAGCGCGGCGACCGCGCCGCAGGCGGGCAGCGGGCCCTCGGGGGACGGGCCAGTCGCCTCGGGGTTCGTCGCGAGCAGGTAGGAGCCTCGGGCGACGTGTCGGATCGCCGTCGTGATGGCCTCGAAGGAGTAGTCCTGGGTCTCGCCCACGATGACGTAGTCGGGGGCCTCGGCGTCCGTGCGGTAGCCGACGTCGGCGAGCGCCTCGAAGAGGCTCCGCTCCCCGATGCAGTACGCAGTGCCGCCGGGGCGCTGCTCGCTCACGAACTGCGCCGTCGCGAGCGCCGACGTCCACAGCTCGCCCGCCGTGATGTCGAGGCCCAGGCGCGCGAGCCGCTCGTGCAGCTCTTGCGGCGTGAACATCGAATTGTTGGTGAGGATGAGGAACGGTCGGCCGGACACCCGAAGGCGCTCCAGGAACGTCGCGGCGCCGTCGATGGCGCGCCCGTCTCGGATCAGGACGCCATCGAGATCGCAGAGCCAGCAGTCCGCGGGGGTGACGCGGGTCACGGCCCAACCGTACCGAGGGCTCTCGTCCCCCACGTGGTGCGCGCCGATTGCACGGCGTCAGCGGTCCCGGACGGTCGCCACGGTTCGCGTGAGATACGTCCAGGGCTTGGGGCCCTTGCCGTAGCGCTGCGTCGTCGCGCCCGGCTCGAATCCCGCTCCCTGGAGGAGCGCGATCGGGTCTCGGGTCAGATGGCAGCCCCCGAAGAGCGCACGCTGCACCGGCTCGAGCCGCCGCTGCCAGGCGGCGACCGACGCGTCAGGCGCCAGCCCGTGCTCCAAGACGTGGAACCTTCCGCCAGGCCGCAGCACACGACGGACCTCGCCCAATGCGGCGGCGACGTCGGGGATCGTGCAGAGTGTGAACGTGCACAGCGCGCTGTCGCAGCTCGAGTCGTCGAGCTCGATGCGCTCGCCCGCGAGTCCGACGTGGACCACCCGAACGCCCGAGGCCACGATGCGCGGCTCGGCGATCCGCATCGCGGATGCCGACGGCTCGACGGCCAAGACCTCGTCGACGTCAGCGGGGTACACCCCGAGATTGGTGCCCGATCCGAACCCGAGCTCGAGGACCTTGCCCGTCAGTCCGGCCGCCGTCTTCTCGCGCCACCGCACGTAGCCCTTGGCGCCGCAGGCGAGGTCGACGAGCCGTGGCAAGATCGACGACTCATAGAAGGACACGTCTCGAAAACTACTCATCGAGGTCGCGGCCGGACTCCACGTCATGCGGTGCCGCGCTCCTGGTCGAAGGGCTGCGGCGCCTGTGCGACGGTACGGGTGCGGTTATCAGATCGCCCTTCGGGCCTCAGTCTGATCTGTCATATGCGCAAGTCTTCGTTGCAATTGATGGACCTTGCTACGATCCCGCGGTGCAAGCGACCGGTGCTTTCGTTCCTCCGGACTCGAGTACTGCTCCCGAGGGCCGCGCCGCAATTGTTCCTCGCTCGCTCCTAACCAGTCCGATCACTCGAATCGAGCTTGGACTCTGCTCCGCCATAGTTCTCTTTGGGACCTTGATCCGGGCCACGGGCCTGACGTCAGGCGACTTGTGGGAGGACGACGCGTGGCTCACGCTCCCTGCTCGAGTGGGATTCCATCAAGCCATCAGAATGGACATCTCAACACCGCTGTTTCTCGTCGTCCTCAGGCAGTGGGTGCAGTTCGATCCCACTTCCACGGCGTTCATTCAGGTCCTCCCCTTCCTGGCCTCGATCGCCTCGATCGCGGTCTTGTGGTGGCTCGTGCGCACGCTCGGCGGAAGTCTTTGGACTCGCGTCATCGTCACGACCATCGGCGCAGTTGCCCCGGATGCCGTCGAGTACTCGATGAGGGTCAAGGAGTACAGCACCGAGATGCTGCTGGGGCTCCTCCTTCTGGTCGCTCTTGCCAAGGCGATCCAGCACCCGACACCCAAGCGGACGACGCTGCTGCTCGCCGCCTGCGTCGTCGCGTGCCTTACCTCGGGCACGCTCGTGCTCTTCGTCGTTGGGGTTCTCGGCGCCTTCGTCATCGACGGGATCCGGCGGCGCCGGGCTCGTGACCCCTGGCTGATCGCCTATGGCGCCGGCACGGTTGCGGCAGTCGGCGCAACGTACTTCGCCTTCTACGACCACATTCCTCCCGCACTCCAGCAGTTCTGGTCAACCTTCGAGTTCTCGGCCTCGAACACGCGGCCATTCGGGCACAAGGTCGCGATCATCGGCGAGGGCATCGCCCACGGACTCGTCGGCACGCCGCTCCTCGTGGGCACCTTCCCTGATCCCTACTCTGCGATCTCGAAGTCCCAGTACGCGAATGCGACGCTGATCGCGGCCGCATTCTTCGCCTGCCTCTTCGCGGGGATCGCCGCAGTGCTCTGGCGATCGAGGAAGCAAGCGGACGTGTCGAGCGCGGTTGGCATCGCCGCGGTGATCGTGCTGCTCATTGCGATCGCTGCCAGTGTCTCCGGTCACGCCCCCCTCGGGGGCGGTCGGACGGACATCTGGTGGTACCCCGCGGCATGGTGCCTGCTCGCGATCCTCGTAGAGGACCTCCTTCGCGTCATCGGGCCGCGTCTGAAGGCGGCAGCGAAGGTCCCCCGCAACACACTCACACTGGCCGGAGCCGCCGTGCTCGTCGCCGTGGCCGTGCCCTTCGGCTACCACTTCAGGGCTTGGTACCCGAGCCAGGACGTCCGCGGCCTCTTCGCGCAGGACCAGGGGGAGCTTCGCCATGCCGACTGGGTCTACGTCGCGCGGCCGGTGTCGTTTGCGTGGGCGTTCTACGGGCTGGGCCAGTTCCAGGTCGTGTTCGACAGTGGATCAGTGCACACGAACCAAGGATGGTCGGTGAGCCAAGACCGGTTCAACCTGCAAGAGACGCTGACCAGCGATCCGGCGTCTCTTTGCGGGCTGACGAGAAGCATCTGGTGGGTCGGACCCAACCCGTACGCGAGCAATCCCAACAACTACAAGTTCGTGGGGGCCGTGGACAACAAGATCGGACCGCCAACCGCTCCCTTCTCGAGCCTGCTCGGCCTCGGATGGAAGCAGACCCAGGTGATCGCCGGAGTCGGGGTGAACGCGCAGCTCTTCACGCACCCGCAGGCCTGTACGTAGGACGATCGGCCACGGCAGCTGGCTTGTGATGGTGCTGGCACTTCGAGACGTCTAGCGTCGGTCGCCTCGCCGTGTGGTAGCCGGGTTCCTTCGACAATCGTGCGTGGGCGATGAGATGTGCGACAGGGGCCGAGTCGGGCTCACTGCGAATGAGTTGATCTGGGAAACCGGTCCGAGGGTTCAATTCCCCACCTCTCCGCGCCTGTGATGTCCCAAGACATCGGAGACGATGTGTCGAGACATCGTAGACACGGGAAGGGATTGTGGGGCTTCGGTTGTTGTGTCTGCGATCGGGTTCGGTGCCTCGTGAGCGCAGGTTCAAACTGAGGCCCGTCGGGTCAAACTCGAAAGTCGCGGATGAGCGGATTTGGATGCTCCGTTGCTCCATCGACTTGTTGTCGAAGAAAACTTCGTGAGTCTGCGCCCGAAGGCCTGGTACGGGCTCGCCTTGGCAGAAGCCATGAAGCGTCGCGCTGGCCTCGGAAATCGTCCAATGACGTCGACGGCACCGGGGGTTCGTTGGTACCAATCCAGAGGTCTGCCGTGCAGGAGTACCCGATGGCTCGCTTCTATTCGAGAGCTCATCCTGTGTCGCCGTGGGACAGCCGAATGGACGCATTGATGAGTAAAGGTGTCAGGGATCTCCCTCGAGTTCGGATTTGACAGGGTCAGAACGTCGTGAAATGGTCAAGATGTTTTGTGGGGTGAAGGGCACGTGGGTGCCGCTAATCGGGGGACTACGACCATGGCAAGACTTATGAAGTTCGCTACGTCGATCACGCTCTGCTCCGGAGTCCTTGTGGGAGCGTCGATGTCCTTCTCGGACGTCGCGGGTGCGTCGACCTCCCCACCGCCCGCAGGCGCGACCATCGTGGGCGTGTCAGGCCCGTCGTGCAAGGCGCCGTCGTTCTCGAAGATCCAAGCGGCCATCAACGCCGCCTCCGCCGGTAAGACGATCTATGTCTGTGCCGGCACGTACAACGAGAGCCTCACGATCAACAAGCCGCTCACGCTGCTTGGCGCTCAGTACGGTTACGACGCTAAGACGCGCTCGGGCGCCGAGACGGTGATCGATGGGACCGGCGGTGTCACGTACACGTCGGGAGCGACGTCGGGGGCTCTCGAGGGCTTCACCCTCAACGGATACACCGGAGGCACGGGCGAGATTGTTGCGTCCAATGTCGGCTCGGGCTGGAACTTCAGCAAGGACATCGTCGACGCGAGCAACGGTGGTATCTATCTGAACACCAACGGGATCGCCAACCCAAAGCCCTCCTCGATCTCCTACGACAAGTTCGTGCAGGCCACCCCGTCGGGGGCGAGCTCCGGGGACTTCGGCCAAGCCGTCCTCGTCTGGGCCAACACGGGTAACAACATCACGATCTCCTACAACTCGTTCGTGAACCTCTCCGGTCCAGGCGCTGGCATCAACACCACCGGCACCGGCTCATGCGGCTCATCGCCAGACGTGACCAAGTTCAGCAACAACCTCACCATTCACAGCAACTCATTCGTGGACAACGGGGCGGCATTCACTGACCCGATCTACGGGCCAAGCTTCATCGACGAGAACTTCCTCGCGCTGTTCTGCAGCACCAACGTGCACATCACGAACAACACCGTCACCATCACCGACGCGAGCGACGCGAACGCCGCGACCCCGATCTATCTCGGTGGCGGCGACTGGAACACCTCGGCGACCGCCAACACCCTGACGGGCAACGGCACGCCGAGCGCGTCGGGCATCCAGCTGAACAGCAACTTCTACGCGCCAGGCCCCGGCGTCTCGATCTCCGGCAACACGATCGCTGGTTTCTATTACGGCATTCACATCACCGGCAGCAACTTTGGCAGTGGTTTCTCCGCGCCGAGCGACTTCATCGTGGACAACAACACCATCACCAGCTCGGGCAACAACGGCATCGAGCTCAACCAGGGTACGGACCTCACCGGCTCCCCAAATGGGGGGACACTCTCGGACAACACGAT
Organism: Acidimicrobiaceae bacterium; assembly: GCA_003135595.1. Lineage (GTDB taxonomy): Bacteria > Actinomycetota > Acidimicrobiia > Acidimicrobiales > RAAP-2 > Palsa-459. The sequence continues at coordinate 13,453 of PLCI01000156.1, forward strand.
CACGGGTAGCGCGAACTTCGCTTGCTTCGACGACTCCAGTGGATCCGGCACCGCGGGTACAGCGAACACATGGCTCAACAACGCCGGTGCGCCGAGCTCGCCAAGAGGCCTGTGCACCCTGCTCCCCGGTGCGCCCACCGGCGTCTCGGCGACCGCTGGCGATGCGTCGGCGTCGGTCAGCTGGACCGCGCCCGTCTTTGATGGCGACAGCGACATCACCAGCTACACCGTCACGGCCTCGGACTCGACCACGCCGGCCAACGGCGGCCAGACCTGCACGTGGTCCACCGGTCCGCTCGCGTGCATCGTCACGGGTCTGACGAACGGCGACAGCTACACGTTCACGGTCGTCGCGACCAACGGCGTCGGCGATGGGCCTGCGTCGCAGCCATCGAACGCCGTCGTCCCTACCGTGGCTGACCCCCCGACCGCAAAGATCACGTCGCCCGCATCCGGTGGCACCTATTCCGTCGGCCAGTCGGTCCCGACCTCCTTCAGCTGCACCGAAGGAGGTCGCGGCCCTGGCATCGCCACCTGCCTCGACTCCAACGGGTCGACCTCACCAGGCGCGCTCGACACGTCGACGCCCGGGACCTTCACCTACACGGTGACGGCCACCAGCTCAGACGGCCAGACCGGCACCGCGTCGATCAGCTACTCCGTCGCGACCGGACCGACCGCGAAGATCACGTCGCCTGCATCCGGCGGCACCTACGCCGTCGGCCAGACCGTCCCGACCAGCTTCAGCTGCTCGGACTCGGCCTTCGGACCGGGGATCGCCACGTGCCTCGACTCCAACGGCTCGACCTCCCCTGGCGCACTCGACACGTCGACGCCGGGGACCTTCACCTACACGGTGACAGCTACCAGCTCTGACGGCCAGACCGGCACCGCATCGATCAGCTACACCGTCGCCGCGGCGCCGACCGCGAAGATCACGTCGCCCTCCTCTGGCAACACCTACGCCGTCGGTCAGTCGGTCCCGACCTCATTCAGCTGCACCGAAGGAGCCAGTGGCCCTGGCATCGCAACGTGCCTCGACTCCAACGGCTCGACCTCACCAGGCGCGCTCGACACCTCGACGCCCGGGACCTTCACCTACACGGTGACGGCCACCAGCTCAGACGGCCAGACCGGCACCGCGTCGATCAGCTACACCGTCGCTGCCGCGCCGACCGCGAAGATCACGTCGCCGGCGACCGGTGGCACCTACGCCGTCGGCCAGACCGTCCCGACCAGCTTCAGCTGCTCGGACTCGGCGTTCGGCCCGGGGATCGCCACGTGCCGCGGCAGCAACAGGCGCGCGCCTAACCTTCTCGACACGTCGACGCCGGGGACCTTCACCTACACGGTGACGGCCACGAGCAAGGACGGGCAGACCGGCACCGCGTCGATCAGCTACACCGTCGCCGCAGCGCCGACCGCGAAGATCACGGCGCCGGGCTCCGGCGGCACCTACGCCGTCGGCCAGTCGGTCCCGACCTCATTCAGCTGCACCGAAGGAGCCAGTGGCCCTGGCATCGCCACCTGCCT
>PLCI01000063.1 GCA_003135595.1 Acidimicrobiaceae bacterium
CTCGACGCCCCACTGGTCGAACGAGTCGATCCCCCAGACGGCGCCCTGGGTGAACACGCTGTGCTCGTAGAGCGCGACGAGGGCGCCGAGCGAGCGCGGCGTGAGCCGGTCGCAGAAGAGCACGTTGCTCGGTCGGCTCCCCTCCATCACGCGGTGCGGCACGACGCGCTCGGGCGCGCCGGTCGCTCGGACCTCGTCTTCGGTCCGGCCGAACGCCAGCGCCTGCGCCTGCGCGAAGACGTTGGACGTGAGCAGGTCGTGGTGCTCGCCGAGCGGGTTCAGCCCCTTCGCGAACGCGATGAAGTCGACAGGGACGGTCGGGGTGCCCTGATGGAGCAGCTGGTAGAAGCTGTGCTGGCCGTTGGTGCCCGGCTCGCCCCAGTAGACGGCACCCGTCGGGTAGTCGACGGGGTCGCCCTGTGCGGTGACGTGCTTGCCGTTCGACTCCATGGTCAGCTGCTGGAGGTACGCGGGGAAGCGCTTCAGGTACTGGTCGTAGGGCATGACCCCGAATGAGCGCACGCCGAAGAACTGGACGTACCAGATCGCGAGCATGCCGAGCAGCACGGGCAGGTTCCGGTCGAGCGGCGTGGTCGCGAAGTGCACGTCCATCTCGTGGAAGCCGCCCAGGAGGTCGGCGAACGCCTCCGGGCCGATCGCGAGCATCGTGGAGAGCCCGATCGCCGAGTCCATCGAGTACCTGCCACCAACCCAGTCCCAGAAGCCGAACATGTTCGCTGTGTCGATGCCGAACTGCGCGACCATCGCCGCGTTCGTCGACACCGCGACGAAGTGCTTCGCGACGGCGGCCTCGTCACCGAGCCCGCGGACGAGCCAGTCCCGGGCCGAGGACGCGTTGGTCAGCGTCTCGAGCGTCGTGAACGTCTTGGACGACACGATGAACAGCGTCGTCGCGGGCTCCAGGTCGCGCAGCGCCTCGACCAGGTCCGTGGCGTCGACGTTCGAGACGAAGCGGAAGACGAGGTCGCGCTGGCTGTAGTGGCGGAGCGCCTCGTAGGCCATGACGGGGCCGAGGTCCGAGCCGCCGATGCCGATGTTGACGACCGCGCGGATCGACGCGCCGGTGTGCCCGGTCCACGCCCCGGATCGAACGCGGGTGCAGAACGACGCCATGCGGTCGAGCTCGCCGTGGACCGCCGCGACGACGTCGACCCCGTCGACGACCAGTGTCGCGTCGCGCGGCAGGCGCAGTGCGGTGTGGAGCACCGCGCGGTCCTCGGAGACGTTGACGTGCTCGCCTCGGAGCATCGCGTCGCGCTGCTCGGGCACTCTCGACTCGCGCGCGAGGTCGACCAGCAGCGAGAGGGTCTCGTTGGTCACCAGGTTCTTCGAGTAGTCGAGGAACCAGCCGGCGGCGTCGCCCACGAGGCGCTCGCCCCGAAGCGGGTCGTCGGCGAAGAGCGCGCGAAGCGACGTCGTGGCGACGTCGTCGTGGTGGCGCTCCAGGAGGCGGAACGCCGGGCGCTGGCGCAGCGGCTCGATCACGTCGCCTCGGGCGGCGCGACCATCGCGGCGCCGACGATGCCAGCGTCGTTGTGCAGCTCGGCCGCCTTCACGGGCGTCTTGCACGTGAGGAGCGGCACGAACTTGTCGGCCTTGCGGCTGACCCCGCCCCCGATCAGGAAGAGGTCCGGGTACAAGAGCCGCTCGAGGTGCTCGAGGTAGCTCGACACCCGATGCGCCCACTGGGACCACGACAGGTCCTCGCGCTCTCGCACCGACTCCGCAGCCCAGTGCTCCGCGTCCCCGTGGTGCATCTGGAGATGCCCCAGCTCGGTGTTGGGCACCAGCACGCCTCGGTGGAACACCGCGCTGCCGATGCCCGTGCCGAGCGTGATGAGGATGACGACGCCATCGTGGCCGGCTCCCGCGCCGTAGCGCATCTCGGCCATGCCCGCTGCGTCCGCGTCATTCACGACCCCGACGCGACGGCCCGTCGCCTTCTCGAAGAGCTCGGTGGCGTCGGTGCCGATCCACGACGGGTCGATGTTCGCCGCGGTCGTGACCACCCCGTCCACCACCACCGACGGCATGGTCAGCCCGACGGTGCCCGTACCACCGACCGAGGCGACGGTCGAAGCGACGAGTGCCGCGATCGCCGCGGGGGTCGCCGGCGACGGCGTGGCAACCCGGATCCGGTCGCCGGCGAGGGCCCCCTTTACGAGGTCGACGAGCGCGACCTTGATGCCGGTCCCCCCGATATCGACTCCGATTGGCGACGCGCTGGACATCGACCTCCGTTGGTCGCGGTGACCCTACCAACGAGGTGGCGGCACGCGGCCCTGCCGCGACTGCCTCTAGCGCACGATCTCCTTGCGCAAGCCCTCGGCGTCCCACTCGGGGTTCTCGGGGATCCGCAACGCGGCCTTGGCGGCGATCCGCCTCGCGGTCCACAGGAGCGCCGCGATGTCGTACAGGTGCGACGTCGGCACGCCGGGGAGCTGGGCGTCGAGCACGCGCTTGATGCCCGGGATGCGCTTCTCGAGCAGCACGCGCCGCTCTGCGATCCCCTCGTCGGTCTTCTTCGAGCGCACGAGCGGCTTGTCGCCGTTGATCACGTAGAAGCTGAGCTCTGGGTGCGCCTCGTAGACGTCCCGCTGGCGGTACGGGAGCATCTCGGCGCCCACCTCTGCGTAGCGACCGAGCAGCACGAGGGTGATCGCGTCGAGGTGCTCGTCGAGCCGGACGAGGCCAGTCTCGATCGTGCCGCGCGTCGGCGTCCGCCGGACGGTCATCGAGCGGCGGCCGAGCATGCTGCGGGCAATGACGTCACAGGTCCGTGGCGCCTCCGGTGTGTCGGGGTAGCCCACCGGCGCGTTGAGGGCGATCACCTCGAACTGCGGTCGCTCCTCGAAAACCTCGGAGAACTTGGACAGCACGCGCGGCTCCTCGGGCGCGAACGTGGCCGCGTGCAGCTTCGCGCTCGCCACGAGCCAGCCTCGCGGACAGGGCGTCACGGCTGCGACGACCTTGTACGGAAGGGGCGGCCCCGCGTGCTTCGGCACGACTGCTGCTGTCAGGCCCTCGCCACGGCGACGCCCAACTGGTCGAGCGCGCGCACCAGCTCCTTCGGGTGGGCCGAGACGGTCAGGGCGTCCTCGTAGCTGATGGTGCCTTGGGCAATCAACTGGACGAGGCTGGTCTCGAGGGTCTGCATCCCCTCGCGCGAGTTCGTCATCATCACATTCTGCAACTGGTTGGAACGATTCTCGCGGATGAGGTTGCGGACGGGGTTCGTCGCGATCAGGACCTCGAAGGCCGCGACCATGCCGCCGTCGATCCTCGGGACGAGGCGCTGGGCGATGACGGCCGCGAGCGAGGCGGCGAGCTGGACGCGCGTCTGCTCCTGGCGCCACGCGGGGAAGACGTCGATGATGCGGTCGATCGCCTGGGGCGCGTCGTTGGTGTGGAGGGTGCCGAAGACGAGGTGGCCGGTCTCGGCCATTGTCAAGGCGATCTGGATCGACTCGATGTCGCGCATCTCGCCGATGAGCAGGACGTCGGGGTCCTCTCGCAGGGCCGAGCGAAG
>PLCI01000090.1 GCA_003135595.1 Acidimicrobiaceae bacterium
GCGAGGAACGTCCGCGGACTGTCCGCGATGCCCTCGCCGAAGCGCAGCTTCCGAGCGACCGAGACGATGCCCGGCAGCAGCGTCTGGAGCAGGCAGCGCCGGACGAGGGGGTCGGTCGATCCCAAGAGGAGCGCGGCAAGGATGCGAGCCCGGTGCAGCCGATCGAGGCCACCGTTGGGTTCGAGCGACGCGACGATCCCGGCGAGATCGGCGACGAATCGCGGGATCTCCTCAGGGCTCTGGGCTCGGAGCCGTTCGAGCGCCTGCCGTGCCTCGGGGGACCTGCCTGCGCGCCGCCACTCGGAGCGCAGCTGGGCGAGCACGTCGGGGGCATCGGTGAAGGGCATGCACCCACCCTGCGAGCGCCGCTCCCCGCATCGCTCCCCACGCCGCGGGACCCGGGCGCGCAGGGCGGGACAACCCGGGGTCGCTGACGGGTGCAGGTAGCGTCGCGCGAATGAACATCGAAGAGTTCTACGAGCAGGACGAGCGACGTCGACAGAGCGAGGAGATCGAGCTCGGCGACGCGTGGCACGACGCGTCGGGTCATCGCCACGAGCTGACCTACGTGGTCGACACGGGCGAGCTGTACCTCATGTCGGCCCCCGACACCAAGCTGCTCGAAGACCCCTTCGGTGACATCGCGGTCGACGCCGAGCCGGTCGAGGCACTTACCGTCGACGTGATCGCGGTCGTGCCGAGCTCGGCGGAGCTGCACCGCGCGCTCGAGGGCTGGGAGGACGCCATGGGCAAGCCGTCGTCCGTCGAGTGGCTGAAGTCCAAGCTCGGGGCCTCCGGCGCTGCCTGACGGACTCACGAGGTTGCCGGCCACGCTGAGCAGTACGAGGCGGTCCACGCTGGCTGGGGCGGCCGGCTCGTGACGGCGCCTGGGAGCGCGGCCGACGTCCGGGATCCCGACGCGTCGCCGGTCGGCGAGCGACTGAGCTACGTCGGGGGGCTCGACGGGATCCGCGCGTTCGCGGTCGCGGCGGTCATCGCCTACCACGCCGGCGTCACGCACATCACCGGCGGGTTCCTCGGCGTCGACGTGTTCTTCTGCCTCTCGGGGTTCCTCATCACGTCGCTGCTGCTCGGCGAGGCCCGCCACACCGCCAGCATCCGACTCGGGCAGTTCTGGGCCCGCCGCGCCCGGCGGCTCCTGCCGGCGCTGTTCTTGGTCCTGAGCTTCGCGGGCCTGCTCTCGTGGCTCGCGGTGGCCCAGGGCACCTATCCCGGCCTGCGCCTCGACTCGCTCTCGACGCTGCTGTACGTCGCGAACTGGCACTTCATCCTCGAAGGGTCGAGCTACTTCAAAGCGGCCCTCCCACCGTCGCCGCTCACCCACACGTGGTCACTCGCGATCGAAGAGCAGTTCTACGTCGTGTGGCCCCTCGTGGTCCTCGCGCTCGTGAAGCTGCGCAGGGCACCCGTCGCGCTGCTCACCATCTCGGTGCTCGGCGCGGTCGCGTCGACCGTCTGGATGGCGCACTGGTTCGTCCCCGGGGCGGACCCGACACGGCTCTACTACGGGACCGACACGCACGCCATGACGCTGCTGAGCGGCGCTGCCCTCGCGGCCGCCCTCGCCTTGCTCGCAAGGGCGCGGGACCCCTCGACACTGCGGGCGAGCGGCGCGGCGGGCGTGGCCGTCCAGGCCGCGGGCATCGCCGGGGCGGTCGTGCTCGGCGCGATGGCGCTCACGGTGAACGGCGAGACGCACTGGCTGTACCGGGGCGGCTTCCTCCTCGCCGGCATCGCCACGGCCGCGGTGATCCTGAGCGCGGTCACCGTGCCGCGCGGCCCGCTCGCCGGGCTGCTCGGCCTGGCTCCGATCCGATTCGTCGGCAGGATCTCCTACGGGCTGTACCTGTGGCACTACCCCATGTTCATCTGGCTGGACGCCGAGAGGACGGGGCTCTTCGGCCTCCAGCTGCTCGTGCTGCGCCTCGCGGTGACACTCGCGGTCGCGACGGTGTCCTTCTACCTCGTGGAGCGCCCGGTACGGCACGGCCTCGTCTTGCGCGGCGCCTCCGCGGCGCTCGCGACCGCCGCCGCGGTCGCGACGACCGTGGCGGTGATCATCGCGACCTCGCTCGCCGCGGCGATCCCCGCCGCCGGCGCGGCGCCGCCCCAGCCCCCGTTCCACGACCCGGTCCGAGCCCTGCTCATCGGCGACTCGACGATGCTCACGCTCGGCGTCGCCCTCGCGCCGTGGGCGCACCTCTACGACGTCGCCGAGGAGGACGCAGGGACCCTGGGCTGCGGCGTCACCTTCTCGAACGCGCAGATCGAGTTCGGTACGCCGATCCCGACGGCACTGCCGTGCAGCCTCAATCCCGGCCGCACCGGCCCGACGATCTACGTGGCATGGGCCCACGAGGTCGCGACGTTCCGACCCGAGGTCGTCGCGATCCTGGCGGGTCGCTGGGAGGTCCACAACCTGAAGGTGGGCTTCCAGACCGTGAACATCACCCAGCGCGCCTTCCAGAGCACGGTCGCCGCAGGTCTCATGAGGGCCGTCGAGATCAGCAGGTCAGGTGGCGCCAGGGTCGTGCTCGTGACCCAGCCGTGCGCGAACAGCGGCGAGCGCGCCGACGGCCAGCCGTGGCCCGAGGACTCCGCGAGCCGCCTCGCGATCTACAACGGGATCGTCCGCTCGGTCGCACGACGCACGGGGGCGAGCGTCCTCGACCTGTACTCGATGGTCTGTCCGGGCGGCCGCTACCAGCAGACCATCGACGGCGTCACGGTGCGCCAGCCCGACGGCGTCCACTTCTCGATCGCCTCGGGCGGGTTCTTCGCGCCGAGGATCTTCCGCGTGCTCATCGCCGACGGCCGAGCGGCCGAGGCGCTCAGAGGTCGTTCGTCCCGGCGCTGATCGAGGCGCAGGCGCTGCGCAGCCCTGCCTCGACGTTGCCGAAGGGCACCTCCTCGGACTGCTGGAGCAAGGTCATGAGCCCGGCATACGCGCCGTCCGAGGATGCTGCCATCGCGGCCCGACTCTCGACGGATGCTGCGTCGTGGGTGGCCTGCTGCAGGTCGGCCGCCGCGGCGGCCGGGGTCGGTGCGTGCAGCGACTGGTCATAGGCGATGAGGGCCCGGTGGATCCCGCGGCACGCGGCGATCGCGTCCTGGTTGGCGCCGCCACCGCACGAGGCAAGGCCGATCGCCGTTGCGACGATGGCCGCAGCGAAGCTGACTTGCCGGATCAGTCGAGCCACGCCTCGGCGCGCTCCAGCAGGAACTCGCTCACGTCCCGGCACCTGTCGAACACGTCGCAGAGCAGCTCTTCGCCCTTCAGGACCGCCGCGAGGGACACGGGGTGTCGAGCGATGATCGTGACGCGGCGCTCCGAGCCGTCCGTCGCCGACGCGTAGGAGTCCGACGCGGAGACCTCGAGCGGCAGCACGATGCCACCGACGGGCGCAAGGTCGATCGCGAGCCGGAGCAGGTCCGGGGCGTGCGGGAGCGGCGGGAGCGCCCACGTGAACGTGATCGGGAAGTGGAACTCGTCAGGCGGCTCGTCGTCCTCGGGCAGTCCCATGACCGCGTCTTCGAAGCTGAGGAGGATCCGCGGGTCCACGTCGAGGGCGAGATGCAGGTCAAGCGGTCCGCCGCATCCGTCCTCGGGGTGCAAGTCGACCTCCCAGACCTGGCGAAGCGAGTACGTCTCGACGAAATGGCGCTCGTCGTGGACGTGGAACCCGTGATCGACGGAGTGGTCCTTCAGGTCCGCGACGTACCCTGCCACGTCGATGGCTGCCACGAGTTCGACACTACCCGCGGGTGGTTGAATCGACCGACGGTACGATCTCGCCGTGAGCGACGAGGAGTTGGCCCAACTCCTCCGCACTGCCGGGCGAGCGGTGCAGGCGGCGATCGGCGGACATCGTGGGCGCGGGCTGTCGGGCCTGCGGGCCACCCAGTACCACGCCGACCTCGTCGCTGACGCCGCGGCGATCGAAGTGCTCGTGGCGGGCGGGCTACGGGTGCTCTCCGAGGAGTCCGGCAGCACGGGGACGGGCGACCGCGTGTGCGTCCTGGACCCCATCGACGGCTCCACGAACTTCGACCGGGGGATCCCGTACTACTCGACGAGCATGTGCGTCCTTGACGGCCACGGAATGTGCTGCAGCCTCGTGGCCAACCTCGCGACGGACACCTGGTTCGAGGCGACGCGCGGGAAGGGCGCCACGCGAGACGGCCAGGCGATCGCCCCGTCAGCGGCGACCGGCATCGGCGGCTCGATCGTCTCGTTCTCGGGCTTCCCGGGGCGGCACGGCGGGTGGGGCCAGCTCCGGGCCCTTGGCTCCGCGGCCCTCGAGCTGTGCGCGGTCGCCGACGGATCGCTCGACGGGTTCGCCGTGGTCGGGACCGCGCAGCTCAGCCCGTGGGACTACCTCGGCGGCCTCCTCGTGCTCCAAGAGGCGGGAGGGATCGTGGTGGATCTCGATGGCGCCGAGCTCGTCGAGGCCACCGCGTCGAGGCACCAGCTCTGTGCTGGCGGGACCGAGTCGCTGGCACGAGAGCTCGCCGCCTTCTCGCGACGTCCCCTTGACGTGTGACGGTGTGCCTGCGCGGACGTGCTGAGATACGTGCGCGGCGGGGTGACGCAAGCGGGGCGCTTAGCTCAGTTGGTTAGNNTTCGAGTCCCTCAGCGCCCACAATGTGCTGACCTGCGCACCGTTGCGCCGACAGGTGTCTGAGCGCCCCCCAAAAGGGTGACCGCGATGCCCTCACTGCCTCGAGTCACCGGCCGCGAGGTCGTCCGGGCTCTCCGGAAACTGGGCTGGGTAACCGTGGTCCAAAAGGGATCTCACGCCCAGCTCAAGCATCCGACGCGGACTGGTCGAGGGGGCCGCGTCGCTCGGCCACCGCGGAGCGCCGCGTCGCGCAGGGACACCCGGATGGCGGTGCCCTGGGATCGTGAGCTCGGCAGTCGGGGTCTGCCGGATCCTGGCGATGCCGGGGCTGTTGCCCAGGACGGGCCGTCGCCCCGGACTAGGTTCGCCCGCTGGTGACGACGACCCTGACTGATCGCGTAACCGTCAGCCCGGGTGACGCCGGGGCTCCGACGAC
>PLCI01000088.1 GCA_003135595.1 Acidimicrobiaceae bacterium
CGAGCCACTGCTTCGACGCCGCGCTCGAGGCGGTGCGCATCGCCGTGACGTACCGCACGCCCGTGATCCTGCTCTCGGACGCCTATCTCGCCAACGGCTCGGAGCCCTGGCTCGTGCCGGACCCCGACGAGATCGCGACGGTCGATCCCCGATTCGCCGCCGCGCCGAACCACGTGAACGAGGACGGCTCCGAGACGTTCTGGCCCTACGTGCGCGACGAGGACACGCTCGCGCGGCCGTGGGCGCCGCCGGGCCTGCCCGGTCTCGAGCACCGCATCGGCGGCCTGGAGAAGTCCGACGGTCAGGGCTCGGTCTCCTACGATGGCGCCAACCACGAGCGCATGACACGGCTTCGCCACGAGCGCATCGAGCGCATCGCCGAGTCGATCCCCGACGTGGTTGTCAACGACCCGACCGGCGGGGCCCCGACGCTCGTCGTCGGCTGGGGCTCGACGTTCGGGGCGATCCACGCGGCGGTNNGCGCTACGAGCGCGTCATCGTCCCCGAGCTCAACATGGGCCAGCTCGCGAGGCTGCTCCGAGCCGAGTTCCTCGTGGACGCCCGCACGATCTCCAAGGTCCAGGGCCTGCCCTTCCGGGCGAGCGAGCTCGAAGCGCTGCTCCTCGGGCAGATCGAAGGTGCCCAGTGACCCAGGTCGAGATACCGACGACGCGCAAGGACTGGATGAGCGACCAAGAGGTGCGGTGGTGCCCGGGGTGCGGGGACTACTCGATCCTCGCCGCCCTCCAGATGCTCATGCCCGAGCTCGGCGTGCGGCGCGAGTCCACCGTCTTCGTGTCGGGNNGACGTGTGGGTGATCGGCGGCGACGGCGACATGCTCTCGATCGGCGGCAACCACCTGATCCACGCGCTGCGCCGCAACGTGAACCTCACGATGCTCATGTTCAACAACCGCATCTACGGTCTGACCAAGGGCCAGTACTCGCCCACGTCCGAGCCCGGCAAGGTCACGAAGTCCACGCCGCTCGGTTCGATCGACGAGCCGTTCAACCCCATCTCGATCGCGCTCGGCGCGGAGGCCACCTTCGTCGCGCGGACCCACGACATGGACCGAGCGCACATGCAAGAGGTGTTCCGTCGCGCGCACGCGCATGTAGGTGCTTCGTTCGTCGAGGTCTTCCAGAACTGCAACGTCTTCAACGACGCCACGTTCGACGAGCTCACGAGCAAGGACCGTCGCGCCGACATGCTGATCTCGCTCGCGCACGGCGAGCCGATCCGCTTCGGCGCCGAGGGCGACAAGGGTGTCGCCCAGCTCCCCGACGGCCGGCTTCGGGTCGTCTCGGTCGCCGACGTCGGCGAGGACGCCCTCTTGGTCCACGACGAGTCGCGCGACGACCCGGGCGTCGCGTTCGCGCTGTCCCGGCTCGGTGACTCGGCCCACGAGGCCACCCCCATCGGCGTCTTCCGCGACGTCACACGACCCGAGCTCGGCGCGGCGATGTCCGCGCAGATCGTGGGCGCCCAGGAGTCCAAGGGCCGAGGCGACCTCGCCGCGCTCTACCGCTCGAACGGCACCTGGACGATTGCCTGAGACGAGCGCGCCCGCACGCTCGGGCGACCAGGACCTCTCGCGAATCCTCACCTGGCCGAACGCGGTCACGGTGCTGCGGCTCGCCGCGATCCCGCTGTACGTCTGGCTCCTCTTCACGACGAGCCACCAGCTCGCGGCCGGTCTCCTGCTCGGCGCGCTCGGCGCGACGGACTGGGTCGACGGGATCCTGGCGCGGCGCTTGCACCAGGTCACGACACTCGGCAAGGTGCTCGACCCCATCGCGGACCGGGCGCTCGTCCTCACCGCGGTCGTGACCGTCGCGGTCTACGGCGCGGTGCCGTGGTGGTTCGCGATCGCGACGCTCTCGCGCGAGGTCGTCGTGTCCGCCGCGGTCCTCGCGCTCGCCGCCATGGGCGCGGCGCGCATCGACGTCGTGTGGCTCGGCAAGGCAGGCACGTTCGGGCTCATGTGCGCGTACCCGTGGCTGCTCATGGCCCATGGTCCGTCGACGTGGCAGCTTGCGCTCCGCGACTGCGCGTGGGTGGCGGGCGGCGTCGGGCTCCTGCTCGCGTGGATGGCGACGTTCGCGTACGTGCGACCGGCGCGTGAGGCGTTCGCGAATGGGCGCGGTGGTCGGGCCCTCCGATAGGGTCTCGCCGTGCAGATCCCCGGGGGCCTTCGGTACAGCAAGGACCACGAGTGGGTCGCAGCGACCGGCGACGTCGTGCGCCTCGGCATCACCGACTACGCGCAGGACGCGCTCGGCGACGTGGTCTACGTCGCGCTCCCCGAGCTCGGCGCGCGCTTCGACGCGGGCGCGGCGATCGGCGAGGTCGAGTCAACCAAGTCGGTGTCCGAGGTCTACGCACCGGTCTCCGGCACGGTGCGCGCGGTCAACGACCAGCTCCGCGACGCACCCGAGATCCTGAACGCCGACCCCTACGGGCAAGGGTGGATCTGCGAGCTCGAGGTCACCGACGCAGCCCAGGTCGACGGGCTGCTCGACGCGTCCGACTACGCCAAGCTGACGGACTCGTAGGTCGGTACCCCGGTGACACGATGCGGATCCTGAGGTGCGGTGCAGCCGCTGCGGCGCGCAGCTGACCGACTCGCCCAACTTCTGCCCCGAGTGCGGCGCACCGGTGCACCGAGACGACTCCCACGAAACCATGGCCACCCCGACGATCGCATCGACGCTCCCCGAGATGCACGCGCGCGACGCCGTGCAGGCGGGACCCGGCACGCTCGACGCGCTCGTGGTCGTGCGCGGACCGCGCATCGGGGAGACCTACGAGTTCTCGAGCGAGGTGACGTCGGTCGGTCGCCAGCAGGGCAACGAGATCGTCCTCGACGACGTCACGGTCTCGCGGCACCACGCGCTGTTCACGACGACGGCGTCGGGACGGGTGACCGTGCGCGACCTCAACTCGCTCAACGGGACCTACGTCAACGGCTCGCGCGTCGAGGAGCTGACGCTGCGCACGTTCGACGAGGTGCAGATCGGCAAGTTCAAGCTCACCTTCGTCTCGGCGGCCGATCGATGACCGCCCGCTCGTCACGGACGTACCTGTCGATCGGCGAGGTGCTGAGCCTGCTGCGCAACGACTTCCCCGACGTCACGATCTCGAAGATCCGCTTCCTCGAGGGGCAGGGACTCGTGAGCCCTGAGCGCACGTCGTCGGGCTACCGCAAGTTCCACGAGCCCGACGTCGAGCGGCTTCGCTTCGTGCTGCGCCACCAGCGCGAGCACTTCTTGCCGCTCAAGGTCATCCGCGAGCGCATGGAAGAGGCCGGACTCGCACCCGAGACGCCGACCAAGCCGCCGGGCACGCGACGCAAGTCCGTGAGCGAGCTCGTCGCCGCGCTCCAGGAGTCACCGCCGTCGACCGCCTCGGTCCCGGAGCCTGCCGCTGCAATGGTCGAGCCCATAGCGGTGCCGTCCACGTCCGCCGCCGCGGCGCACGACGACCCGATCGTGCCCCGCCAGCAGCCCCCGACCCTGACCGCCGAGGAGGCCGCCGCCGCCGCCGGCATCGACGTCGCCGCGCTCGAGGCACTGGTCGAGCACGGACTGGTCTCGACGGTGCGCTCGGGAGGCTTGGACGGCTTCGACGACGACGGCGTCGCGATCGCCAAGGCGGCCTCGGGGTTCTTCGCCCTCGGCCTCGAGCCTCGGCACCTGAAGGTGCTTCGTCACGGCGTGGACCGCGAGATGGGCATGATCGAGACGCTGGTGCTGCCCTTGCTCCAGCAGCGAACGCCCGAGGGCCGAGTGCGGGCGCGCGAGGAGGCAGCGAAGTTCGCCAGGTTGGGCCAGTCGTTGCGTGCCGCGATGTTGCGTCGGGAGTTGCGTAGAACGGTCGGCTAGAAGGGCGTGCGCGAGGTCGGGGTCTAGGCTGGCTTCGTGGTTGAGGTCGCACTCCGGGCCGTACGGGTCGACCTGCAGTCCCGCACGCCGGTGCTCGTGCTCCAAGAGACCGGCGCGCTCCGGCGATCGATCCCGATCTTCATCGGCGAGCCTGAGGCCGTCGCCATCGAGTTCGCCGTGCGCGGTGTGCCCGCCCCCCGGCCGCTCACCCATGACCTGCTCCGCGACGTCATCGCCGAGCTCGGCGCGTCGGTCGCCCGCGTCGTGATCACCGAGCTGAAGGACGCGACCTTTTTCGCGGAGATCCACCTCGTGATCGGCGAGACGACGTCGGTGATCTCGGCACGGCCGAGCGACGCGGTCGCGCTCGCCTTGCGCACCGACAGCCCGCTCTACGTCGACGACGAGCTGATGGATGAAGAGGGACGGCTGATCGAGCTCACTGACGAGGACGAGGAAGACGTCGACGAAGCCGACGTCGGCGACGTCGACGAGCTCGCCGAGCAGTTCCGCGACTTCCTCGACACCGTGCACCCGGAGGACTTCCAGGCCTAGCCAGGCGAGCTCGCCGTCGAGCATGCGGCTCGCGTCACGACGTCGTCGCTCGACCTGCGCACGCGGAATCCCGCGCGAGCGTCCCCGTGCCCGTCGGACGTCACGCGTACCATCGGGGCCGACGAAAGGACAGCGGTGGCAGCGACTCCTCGCCGACGCATGATGCCCGCGGGCAGTGCGACCCTCGCGATCCTCATCGCGCTCGTGCTCGGGTTCGGGGGCGGGTGGCTCTACAAGAAGGAGAGCACCACGTCGACCACCACGACCACGACGACCATGCCCGTGGTCGACGGCTCGACGACCACCACCACGACGACCCCGCCCGCGCTCGCGTGCAGCGGCGTGGTGCTCTCGGGCAGCGTCATCACGTCCCAGGGTGCGGCCGGCACGATCCAGGTGTCCTTCCTCGTTGCCAACGTCGGCGCGAAAGCGTGCACGATCCACGGCTACCCGATGCTGCAGCTCCTGAGCTCGAACATGACCGCGATGACGACCACGACGGTGAATGGCATGGCGGCCTTCGGGCCTGCCGCGGCGAATGCCGCGCCAAAGACCCAGCACGTCGCGGTGGGGGGCCACGTCGAGTTCGTCCTGCAGTACTCCCACGTGCCGTCGGGCACCGAGACGACGTGTCCCACGGCCGCCTCGGTCAACGTGTACCCACCTGACTCGGCGACGCCCTTCAACGTCGTCACCGCGATCGACGCGTGCAACCTTGGGACGCTGAACGTGTCGCCGTTCTTCGCCGCGACCTAGCGGGACGGCTCGACGAGGATCCTGCCGCGGGCTTCGCCTCGGTCGAGCTGCGAGAGCCCGTCAGCGACGCCCTCGAGGCTGACCTCGCGATCGACGAGCGCGGCCCGCGTGTCGGACCCCAAGGCGCCGGCGAGCGCTGCCCAGACCGAGGCTCGCACGGGCGCGGGTGCTTGCACCGAGTCGATCCCGATGAGCGAGACGCCCCGGGTGATGAACGGGTACACGGTCGTCTCGAGTGGCGCGCCCCCAACGAGTCCCGTCGCGACGGCGACGCCACCCCAGCGCAGCACCCGGAGGATCGCGGCGAGCGTCGCGCCGCCGACGCAGTCGATCGCCCCCGCAAAGCGCTCGGTGCCGAGGACGCGGTCGGTGCGGTCCGTGAGCGCCTCGGGGGGGACCACGCGCGCGGCACCGAGCCCCTCGAGGAACACGTGCGACGACGCCTTGCGCGAGAGGGCGGTGACGTCATGGCCGCGCGCGGCGAGCAGCGCCACGGACACGGACCCGACGCCACCAGTGGCGCCGGTGACGAGGATCTCGCCCGCACCTGGGGCGACCGTGCGCTCGAGCTCGAGGATCGCCGCCATCGCCGTGTACCCGGCGGTGCCGAAGACCATCGAGCCACGCGCGTCGAGGCCGACGGGAAGCGTCGTGAGCCACGACGCGTCGCATCGCAGGCGCGCGGCGAAGCCGCCGTGGTGCGACGTCCCGAAGCCATGCCCGTGGGCGACGACCACCGAGCCGACGGGCATGCTCGGATCATCGGAGGCGACGACCGTCCCGGCAGCGTCGACGCCGCCGATCAGCGCATCGCGCCGAAGGACGCGTGAGGAGGGCGCGACGACCATCGCGTCCTTGAAGTTGAGGCAGGACCACTCGACGGCCACCTCGACGGGGCCCTCCAGCCACGACTCGGGGTCGACGTCGCGCACCGAGGCGGTCACGTCGCCATCGGCGCGGGCCACGACGAACGCCCTCACGAGAGGAGCCGCCGTGCGTCGGCGACGAGCGCAGCCGCCTCGTCGGCGTCGAGGTGGGCGAGCGCACCGCCCGTGAAGCGCGAGTCATCGGTGACCTCGCGGGCGGGACCCGGAGCGACGACCGGTCGTGGCCCCTCGAACAGGACGAGGCCCTCGAGGGTGCCGAGGAACTCGTCGGCGCAGCCCCCCGCAACGGTCCAGCGGCGCTTGGCGAGGACGCGGGCGGCCATGCCCGAGAGCGCGTCGAGCTCGGCGTCGTCGAGGTACATGGTGGTGTGCCAGACCGCCGACGGACGCGAGGGCTCGACTGGGACCTTGTGGCCCAGCTTGCCGATCGTGCGGCCCGTGGCCTCGTCGGTGACCGAGCGCACGCGCAGGCGGGTGCCGAGCACGTAGCGATCATTGATCAACAGCGGGGCGTGCGACCCCGCGGGCAACCCCGGCACGACGAATCGCTGCTCGTCCTCGAGGTGTGCGTACTTGGTGAGGTCCACCGCAACATTGTGCCCGCCGTAAGGTGCGGAGGTGGCGCTCCTCAGCGGGCGAGGAGCGCAGCACGAGTCGCTCGCGCCGAGCGACGTGGCGGGCGCCGCGGTGCGCGTCGGGGAGCCTGGGTTCGTGGAGGGTCGCCTGGTCTGGGTGGTGGCGCCTCCATCGGCCAAGGGCAATGCGGTCGTGGTGTCGTCCGGAACCGGCGAGTCGACCCGCCGCGAGTCACCCCTCGACGGCTCGGTTCGCTCCCGGCTCTACGGTTACGGCGCCGCGTCGTGGTGCGCGACGCCCATCGGGCTCGTGGGGATCGAGTCGAGGACCCAGCTGCTCTGCCGGCTCGCTCCCGAGCGGCTGGAGCCCGTGGGGGACCCTTCGCCACCCGATGTCACCGAGCGCCTCGGCGACCCGACGTGCGTGCCGGGCACGACCTGGGTCGTGTGCGTGCGCGAGCGGAAGGGCGCCACAGGTATGCACGTCGCGCTGGTCGCGATCGACGTCGGCGGCCTCGCGGGCGCGCTCTACCTCGCGCTCGTGTTCAGGGAGCTGTACTACGGCACACGGCCCGTGCTGTGGGGTCTGCCCTGGAGCGCCGAGGCAAAGTGGTTGCCGTTCCTGTCCCTCGTGACCGTGCTCGTGTTCTGGCGCGGCGGGCTGTACGCACAGCGCGAGCAGCGTGCGGCGGCCGGCCGGGTTGTGTCGTCGCTCCTCCTCGTCACGGTGATCACGCTGGCCTTCGCCGTTGGCACCGGCTACCAGCACACGACGTTCGGTCTCTACGTCACCGCGTTCGTCTTGTCGGTGCTCATCATCACCGGGCTCCGCGGCGCGTACGAGCTCGTGACGCGCGACGTGTGGCGGCTCGCCGGCGTCAAGCGGCGCGCGGTGCTGCTCGGCTCCGGTGAGAGACTCGAAGACTTACGGCGCGCGCTGGGGCAAGGCCGAGGCGGGATCGACTACGAGTTTCTCGGNNGGTACTCGGCGGAGTCCTCGAGCTGCCGCTCGTCCTCGAGCGCTTGCACCCTGACGAGCTGATCGTGAGCGGCGTCGATGTACGCGACAAAGATCTACTCGATCTCGTCGAGCATGCGAACCGCGCGGGAGTCAAGGTCCGCGTTGCGCCAACGACGATGGATCTCCTGACGCA
>PLCI01000061.1 GCA_003135595.1 Acidimicrobiaceae bacterium
GGCAGGCCGAGCGGCATCGACGCCTGCAGCTGCAGGAGCCCGTCGATGGTCCAGAGGACCCCGAAGGCGAGGCGGAGTACGAGGCGCCCGCGCGGCTCGGAGGCGATGGCACTCGGGGCTGGGGCGCCGTCAACCCGTCCCTGCGCCACTGCCCTTCGATACTGCACGTTTCGCAGGACGTTCCAGGCGAGCGACGCGACGATGAGCAGGGCGAAGATGGCGAGCAGCTGGTGCGTGACCGCGGTGTAGAACGCGACGACGACGGCGTGCACGGCCGTTGGGGTGCCCGAGCCCATGCCGCTCATGGCGCTCGCTCCCGCGGCGGCTCGCTCACGACACGGTTGACCGGCCTGACGGAGCCATGCGTCACCACGCGCAAGGACCCTACGCGACCGCCGCGCACCTCCGACGCGCGTGCAGGGCCGTCCCTAGCATGCGGGGGTGAGCGATGCTCCGAGCCGCGCGCGCCTCTTGCGACTGCACGCGGGCCTCGTGCTCGCGGTGTCGATCTGCGTCAGCGCGTTCGTGATCGAAGTCATCCGCACGATCGACGGCAACGCACTGAGCTGGGCCTACGTCTTCGAGTGGCCCCTTCTGTGCGGCTACTCGGTGTACATGTGGCGCCGCCTGGTCCACGACGAGCGCGGCCTGCGCGCCCGGCCGGTGCCGCCGCGCGCAGCGGACGGCGACGACGACGTGGCGCTCGCTGCCTGGAACCGGTACCTCGCGGACCTGCATGCCTACGAGGCCGCGAGCAAGCGACCGCGCCCGCCGACCTAGCCGTCCTGCGTGTCGTCGGCCTGCGGCGCCTGGTCCTCGGCGTGCAGCAGCGGCAGCACCGCAGCCAGCACCCCGTTCACGAAGCGCGGTGACGCGTCCGTCGAGTAGGTCTTGGCGAGCTCGACGGCCTCGTCGAGGACGACCGCGTCGGGCGGGGGCTCGGCGCTCAGGACCTCGCCGATCGCGAGGACCATGACGAGCCGGTCGAGGATCGCCATCCGATCGAGCGGCCACTCCGGCGCCGCGCTGGCGATGACCGACTCCGCCCGCGGCCTCGTCCGCGCCGCCGCCTCGACCAACGTCACGACGAACGGGTCTGGCGCGACGCTGAGCGAGTCGAGCACGGCCCCGGCCGACACCTCCTTCATCTCCGCCTCGTAGAGGATCTCGAGCGCTCGCTCGCGCGAGAGGTGCCGCGCGTCGGTCCCGCCTGACGTCACGCCCTCGTCAGGTACTCGCCGCTTCGGGTATCGACCTTGATCACCTCGCCAGGATTGACGAACAGCGGGACCTGCACGACGAGGCCCGTCTCGAGCGTCGCGGGCTTGCGCGCGCCCGAGACGCGGTCGCCCTGGACGCCGGGCTCGGTCTCGGTCACCGTGAGCTCGACCGAGGCGGGCAGGTCGATGCCGACGACGGCGTCGTCGTAGACCTGGACGACGGCGTCGCCGCCCTCGCGGAGGTACTCAGCCGTCGTCCCGAGCGTCGTCCTCGCGACCGTCATCTGGTCGTAGGTGGCCTGGTCCATGAACACGTAGTCGTCGCCGTCGCGGTACAGGTACTGCATGTCGCGCTTGTCGATGACCGCCTGCTCGAGGCTCTCCGCCGCGCGGTACGTGCGCTCGAGCACCGCCCCGGTGCGGACGTTGCGGAGCTTCGTGCGGACGAACGCGCCGCCCTTCCCGGGCTTCACGTGCTGGAACTCGATCACCGTGAACAGGCCCTCGTCGAGCTTGAGGCCCATCCCGTTCTTCAGGTCGTTGCTGGACACCGAGGGCATTGCGGCGACACATCCTTTGTCTGCCACGGTCCCTCGCAGTCGCGGGGTTCGGCGGTGGCTGCGAGCAGCGATCCTACGCGGTCGTGCGCGGCGCCTCCGAGAGGAGCCGAACGATCGCCTCGACGGCGAGCTCGTAGGAGAGCGGGCCGAACCCGGCGATCGACCCGTCGACGACCGGGGCGATCACCGAGACGTGTCGGAACGGCTCGCGCGCCGCGGGGTTGGAGAGATGGACCTCGACGACGGGGCACTCGAGCGTCTCGAGCGCGTCGTGCAGCGCGACGGAGGTGTGCGTGAATGCACCAAGGTTTGCAAGCACCCCCGCGCACCCGGCCTCGCGGCGCTCGATCGCGTCGATGAGCGCTCCCTCGTGGTTCGACTGGACGTGGCGGACCCCCAGGCCGTGGCGGCCGGCCGCGAGCGTGGTCGCCGCGACGAGCTCGTCGAGTGTCGTGGTCCCGTAGACGTCGGGGTTCCGCGTGCCAAGCGTGGAGAGGTTCGGCCCCGAGAGCACCAGCAGGTAGTCGCTCACGATCCCGCGCCCATCGCGCGAAGCGTAGCGAGGACGTCGCGCTCCGCCACGTCCTCGACCAGCTCGAAGCCCGCGGGGCCGTCGAGCACGAACGCGAGCGAGTGGTGCGCCTTCTTGTCGCTGCGCATTCGCTCGACGAGCGCGCCCGCGCCGCTGCCAGCCGGCAGCCTGCCGTCCAGTCCGAACACCTCGAGCACCGCGTCGTGCTGGCGGACCCGGTCCGCGTCGACCCGCTCCAGCCTCGCGGCGAGTCGCGCGGCGAAGGCGAGTCCGATCGCGACGGCCTCGCCGTGGCGCAGGTCGGTCTCGCTCACCCCCGCGTGGGCGGTCTCGAGGGCGTGGGCGAGCGTGTGTCCGTAGTTGAGGAGCGCGCGCCGGCCCGAGTCGCGCTCGTCGGACCCGACGTACTCCGCCTTGATTGCGACGCACCGCGCGATCCGCTCGTCGAGCGGCGCGGTCGCGAGCGAGATGGGGTCCCCGCCGGTCAGCAGCGCGTACTTCGCGATCTCCCCGTTGCCGCACGCCCACTCCCGCGGCGGCAGGGTCGCGAGCACCGCGGTGTCGCAGAGCACGCCGATCGGCTGGTGGAACGTGCCCACCAGGTTCTTCCCCTCGCGCAGGTTCACACCGTTCTTCCCGCCGATGGCTGCGTCCACCTGTCCGAGCAGGGTCGAGGGCAGCTGGACGAGCGCGACCCCGCGAAGGTGCACGGAAGCGACGAAGCCCACGACGTCGGTCACGACGCCCCCGCCGAAGCCAACGACGACGTCACGACGCGAGACGCCCTCGGCCACCAGCTCCGAGCAAAGGCGCTCGACGGTCGCCAGGGACTTCGCTGCCTCGCCCTCCTCGATGACGTGGAGCGAGGCGTCGACCCCGGGGTCGAGTCCCTCGAGCCAGCCCTCGTCGACGACGCGCTGCTGGGTGACGATGGCTGCGGCCCGGCAGGTCGGGAGCCGAGCAGCGAGAAGTGCTGCCAGCCCGTGTCGCGCGCCCTCGCCGACGACGACCTCGTAGCGGCCCGACGTGGCGTCGACGACGACGTGCCTCACGCGGGCACCGCGACCGCAAGGAGTGCCGCGACGACGTCTTGGACCGGCGCCGAGGCGTCGACCACGGCGTCGGCCACCTCGGCATACAGCTCGGCGCGCCGCTCAATCAGGCGGGTGAACCGCTCCACAGTGGGCGACTCGAGCAGCGGCCGGTCGCCGCCGCGCAGCCGGGCAACAAGCACCTCGGGTGGCGCGGTCAGCTGGACGACGAGCGGCGCGCTCGCAAGCAGCGCCCGGGACGACTCGGTCTCGACAGCGCCGCCACCCGTCGCGACGACGCCCGCTGCCCGATCCGAGAGCGCGGCCGCGAGCGCGCTCGCCTCGGCGGCGCGGAACACCGCCTCGCCCTTGTTGCGCAGCAGCGAGGCGCACGACTCGCCGGCCATGGCGGCGATCAGGTCGTCGACGTCGCTGAACGCCACGTCGAGGGCGGTGGCGAGGGCCTGCCCGACCGTCGACTTGCCGACGCCCGGCAAGCCAACGAGCACGACGCGGGCGGTCACGACTGCGCGTCGACCAGGTGCCCGACGAGCGCCGCGTCCGCGAGGAAGCCGTCCATGTTCCTGCGGAGCTCTCGGACCGAGTCGCCGCCGAACTTCCGAAGGGCCTCGGACGCGAGGACCAGCGCCACCATCGACTCGGCGACCACGCCCATCGCGGGCACCGCCGTGACGTCCGTGCGCTCCTTGAACGACGTCGAGGCATCGCCGGTCGAGAGGTCCACCGTGGCGAGCACGGGTCGGCTCAGCGTCGAGAGCGGCTTCATCGTGGCGCGCACGACGACCAGCGAGCCCGTCGTGATGCCGCCCTCGAGGCCGCCGGCGAGCGCAGTGGCGCGGCGGAACCCCCCAGCGCTCGTCGCGTCGGCATCGAGCTCGATCGAGTCGTGCGCTTCGCTGCCGCGTCCCCGTGCCTGCTGCGTCGCCGAGCCGATCTCGACGCCCTTCACCGCCTGGATGCTCATGACAGCCTGGGCGAGCAGTCCGTCAAGCTTGCGATCCCAGTGCACGTGGCTGCCGAGACCGACCGGGACGTCGTAGGCGAGCACCTCGGCGACGCCCCCGAGCGAGTCGCCATCGGCTGCAGCAGCCTTTATCGCCGCGACCATCGCCGCAGTGGTCGCCGCGTCCGCGCAGCGCACCTCGTCGCCGTCGATCG
Source organism: Acidimicrobiaceae bacterium (assembly GCA_003135595.1). Lineage (GTDB taxonomy): Bacteria > Actinomycetota > Acidimicrobiia > Acidimicrobiales > RAAP-2 > Palsa-459. Next base: position 4,523 of record PLCI01000061.1, read on the forward strand.
CGCCGAGGTCGGCCGGCCCGGGCCGCACCGAGGCGGGGACCTCCACGCCGCCGAGCGCGACGGTGTGGCTCAGCACGCTCGCGCCCAGCTCGCTCAGAATCGACTTCGCGACGGTCCCGGCCGCGACACGCGCGGCCGTCTCGCGCGCGCTCGCGCGCTCGAGCACGTCGCGAGCGTCGTTGAGGGCGTACTTCTGCATGCCCGCGAGGTCGGCGTGCCCGGGCCTCGGGGCGGTCAGCGGCCGCTCGGCGTGCCCGGGGTCCGGCGACATCTCCTCGCGCCACTTCTCCCACTCAGTGTTGGCGATCTCGATCGCGATGGGAGACCCCAGCGTTTTTCCGTGCCGCACGCCCGCGAGCAGGGTGACCTCGTCGCGCTCGAATCGCATCCGTGGGCCACGCCCGAAGCCGAGTCGCCGCCTGGCGAGCTCGTCGGCAACCTGCTCGGTCGTGATCGACAGCCCGGACGGCGCACCCTCGACGATGACGACGAGGCCCTTGCCGTGACTCTCGCCCGCTGTCAGGAACCTCAGCACGCCGGCCTCGGACGGCGGCTTAGCGGGCGTAGTAAGGCGTGGCCCCACTCGCGTGATCGGTGACGTCCACCACGCCGGTCAGCTCGGGGATCTCCTCTTTGAGCGACACCTCGATCCCGTTCGCGAGGGTCGCACGGCTCATGGCGCACCCCTGGCACCCGCCCGAGAGCGCCAGGTAGGCGACCATCTCGGACTCGTCGAGCGCCACGAGGTCGGCGCGGCCGCCGTGGCTCGCGATCGCGGGGTTGATCTCGGTCTCGAGCACCTGGACGACGCGCTGGGCGGTCGGCGACTCGATGCCCGCCGCCAGCACCGCCTCGGGCACGCCCGGGGCACGCTCGGCGAGCGAAGGGTTGTTCGGGTTCACGAGCACCAGGCCGCCGTCTTCGATCTCGAGGTGCGCACCCCGGAGGCGGTCGACGGACTCGGCCGGGATCGCGACGGTGAGCCCCGAGGACGCGTCGGTCGAGGCGCCGGCTGGGAGCTCGGCGATCGGCTGGAAGTACAGGTCGTAGTCGTAGCCGCTGGCGTTCACGCCACGGACCTCGACGACAAGCGCGAGCGCGTCGGCGTCGGGCTCCGCGTTGAGCGCGGCGGCCACGGTCTCGCGCGCCTCATCCGACAGGGTGAGCACTGCTACAGAGGTCGTGGTCATGGCGCCAGTGTACGGGTACGGGACCACGCCGGTGTCGACGAGTAGGTTCGCGCCGATGGCAAAGGTGCCTCGCGAGACCCACGAGTGGGTGAGCTTCGACGACCCCGACGAGCGCCGGACGTGGCTCTTCGACGTGACGTTCCTCACGAGCAACTGGCAGTGCATCTTCGGGGCGGGCTGCCAAGGGGTGCTCACGGGCCCCGCCGAGGACCTCGTCCAGGGCTGCTGCAGCTACGGCGCGCACTTCACGGACAAAGAGGACGCCAAGCGCGTCGAGCGGGCGGCCAAGACGCTGACCAAGGACCAGTGGCAGTTCAAGTCGCGGGGCGCGGCCGGCGTGGTGCGCACGACCAAGGGCGGCGAGGCGATGACCAAGCTCGTGAAGGGCGCGTGCATCTTCCTCAACCGGCCGGGCTTCGAGCGCGGACCGGGGTGCGCGCTGCACGTCGCCGCACTCGACCGAGGCCAGAGCTACATCGACCTCAAGCCCGACGTCTGCTGGCAGCTGCCGCTGCGCCGTGACGACGAGGTGCTCGAGGACGGCCACGTGCTCACGAGGGTGACCCAATGGGAGCGGCGCAACTGGGGCGCGGGCGGGGACGACTTCCACTGGTGGTGCACCGAGGCGCCCGAGGCGTTCACGGGCGCGAGCCGCGTCGTCGACTCGATGCGCGACGAGCTCTGCGCGATGTGCGGCCAGAAGGTCTACAAGCGGCTCACCGCGTACCTCGACGACCTCGCGGCGCGCGCTCCCGGGGTGACCTCGCTCCCCCACCCCGTCGCGCGGCGAGGCGGCACCAAGCGCTGATCACTCCTCGGTGTCGCGCTCCTCGCCGTCGGGCACGGCGACGCCGCCCATGATCTGCTCGTAGCGGTCCTCTTCGGCGCGGCACCACTCGGCGTGCACGTCCTCGGGCTCCGCCCCGCACTCTGGACACGACCGCTGCACGGTCGTCGACGTGCGCTTCAACTCCCGGGCCTCGACGAACCTCCGATGACGACCCTTCTTCACAACTACTCCTCGCTGCCGACGCCACCTCGGTCAGGGACCGGGTCGGCTGACGGACCGTTGGACCCCGACGATCCAACATGGAGTTTACCGCCTCGCTTCCACGAGCTGGCGGCCAGGCGACGGATGCGTCATGCCGCTCGGCGTGCGAGCCGCCTCGATCCTGGACGCACGACGGCGCGCCGAGTGGTGGCGGCGCGGAGACAGCCCGGGCCGCGATCCTCGGATCGGGCGCCGAACCGAGCGGTTCCGCCGCGACGTCGCGCGAACCTCGATCGACTCGGCCGCGTGGCCCGGCCGCAGCGCGAGTCGCTATCGCGCGGCACGGTCGAGCACGTCGTGGACGTAGCCGAGCGCGATCGCGTCGATCGCCTCGAGCGCGCTGGCGCGGCCCCACTCCCTCTCGACGTCACCCACGGGACGCCCCACGCGCCGCGCGACGTGAGCGAAGAACGCCGATCGCACGGCCGAGCGCTCGGCCAGCGAGCGCTCGAGGTCCCGCGCGCTGCCCGAGGCGATCGTGTCGGGCTCGCGGAGCCGGAGCCGACCATGCGGGGTGATGCGGCGGTGCTCGCCCGCGACGAGCACCCCGACGGGCCCGCCCTCGACCATGCCTAGCGCCGAGGTGCGCACCGGGACGCCGAGCACCTCGATCACGTCGACGACAAGGAGCGACGCGTCGAAGGTCCCCGAGCACGATCCGAGGCGCAGCTCGATGTGGCCGTCGCCGATGGCGTCGAGCGTCATGAGCTCGGCCGCGAGCGCGGAGGCGCGAGCGGCATCGACGTCGCCGCTCACGAGCACGATGCGTCGGTCCAGCAGCACCGACGACACGTCGTCTGCCATGCCGACGCGCGGTGGCAGACCCTCACTGACCACGGTCCTCCAATCGCCAGCTGACGACGTGCCCCACGGCGTCGGCGTACCGCTCGATCGTCGACATGCGCACGTCGAGGTGACCAGCCTCGATCCGTGCCACCGCGGACTGCGACGTGCCCATCCTCGCGGCGACGTCGGTCTGGGTGAGCCCGAGCTCGACGCGCCGGTGCGTGAGCGCCCGGGCAAGCGCGCGCCGTCGCTCGGCCATCTCCTTGAAGCCGGGCAGCACCGGCTCATGTCGGCGCTCGCTCACGCGGGCACGCGGGTGCGGTCTCCCATATCTCATGTAGAGTATCTCATACTCGATATAGCAAGGAGGAGCGATGGCACCGCTCAGCGCCGTGATCCCGACCGTCATCGACCAGACCTCGCGCGGCGACCGCGCGTTCGACATCTTCTCCTTGCTCTTGAAGGAGCGGATCGTCTTTCTCGGCCAGGAGGTGGACGACCAGATCGCGAACCTGCTCGTGGCCGAGATCCTCTACCTCGCCGGCGACAAGCCCGACCAGGACATCGCGCTGTACATCAACTCCCCGGGGGGCCTCTCGTACGCGGGCATGGCGATCTACGACGTAATGCAGCACGTCAGCTGCGACGTCTCGACGATCTGCGTCGGGATGGGGATGTCGGCGGCCGCGATGATCCTGTGCGGTGGTGCGACCGGCAAGCGCTTCGCCCTGCCCAACTCGAAGATCATGATCCACCAGGGCACCGCGGGCACCAAGGGCGCTCCCCGAGACATGGAGATCCACCTGAAAGAGGTGCTCGCGACCACCAAGCGGATGGCCGAGATCATCTCGTTCCACTCCGGCCAGTCCCTCGACAAGGTCGAGGCCGACATCGACAGGGACTACTTCATGACGCCCGAGGAGGCGAGGGCCTATGGGATCATCGACGACATCATCGTCCCATCGAGGGGCCTCGCGTCGGCCGCCGCGCTCGCCGCGGCAGCCCCCGAGCCGCTCGTCGTCGTCCCCGCCGACGCCGAGCGCGTCCCCGCCTGAGGCGGCGCCGAGCTCGCGCCGTGCGGTCCGCCTCCGGTGCGAGGCGTGCCGATCGGTGATCTCGACGCGCCACCCCTGGGACCAGGTGACGTGCGCGTGCGGCGCGCTGTCCGCGTCCGGGCGGCCGTGGCGTCCCAGGATCCACTGGCGCGCGGCGTCCGGCGGCGGCTGGTCCGAGCTCGACGACGACCCGCAACCCGACCCCGAGGAGCCCCCCGACGGCGAGGGGCGACGGCGCATCGGGTTCTAGCGCGACGTGCATACTGCACGGATGGGCGAGGCCTTCGACCCCCACGAGATGCTGGCTCGGTTCGCCGAGCGCGCCGAGGCCGTGAAGCGCCGCGGGCTGCCCCC
>PLCI01000082.1 GCA_003135595.1 Acidimicrobiaceae bacterium
TCGACGCGTAGCGCGTCGGGAGCACGACGCGGGCGCTGACGGCGAGCCCGAAGACGAGCCCGACGGCCGCGGCGACGATCCCCCCATGGCACGCGACGACCACGGTCTCGCCGGCGTGGTCGTCGCCGAGCGACTCGATGGCCCCACGCGCGCGCTCGTGGAACGCCGTCAGCGACTCCCCGCCGGGGCCGACGGGCAGGTCCGGCTCGGTGTCGAAGTCGACCATCGTGAAGCGCTCGGCCGCCTCGGTCCACGTGAGCCCGTCGAGCTCGCCGGGGTCGTGCTCGCGCAGGTCGTGGCGCACGCGCACCTCGAGGCCGCCGAGCGCGGGGGCGAGCAGCTCGGCGGTCTCGATCGCCCGGGGCAGCGNNGGCGACCTCGCCGAGCTCGCGCGAGGTCTCGAGTCGGTCCGCCAGACAGCGCACCTGTGCTCGCCCCGCGTCGGTGAGGCCCGTGTCGCCCTTCGGGCCGCCCACGACGCCGAGGGTCGCGACCACCGGCTCGCCGTGGCGCACGAGGACGATGCGGGTGTAGGCGTCGCCGACGTTGCCGATCGTGCGCATCGANNATCGAGTCGCCGGTGTCCCAGTAGCCACGCGGTTCGGGATCGAGCCAGAACAGCCGGCGGGCCTTCTTGCGCATCTCGGCCAGCGTCCACGCCTGCGAGGCGTGGTAGTTGTTCCTCGCGTCGCCGAGCACGAGGATGCTCGTGCGGCGCGTCACGTCGCTCGCGTAGCGCTCGTGGAACTGGGTCAGCGCTCGGCCGTAGTCGCTGTGCCCGTCGATCCAGACGACGTCGGCCTCGGTGTTGATGCGCGCGACGGCGTCGGCGGGGTCCGCCGTGCCCTCGAAGAACCGGGTCGCCTCGTCGAGGGCGTCGACGAACACGAAGCTGCGGACCTTGCGGAACTGAGCCGAGATCGCGTGGACCAAGAGCAGCGTGAAGCGCGCGAAGCTCGCGACCGAGCCCGAGACGTCCGCGATGACGAAGATCTCGGGCTTCGCCGGCCGGGGGGGCTTGAACACTGGGTTGATGGGCACCCCGCCGGTCGACATGGACTGGCGGACCGTGCGCCGGAGGTCGAGCGAGCCCCGGTGCCCCCGCCGGCGCTTGCGCGCGAGGCGCATCGCGAGCTTCCGGCTGAGCGGGACGAGCGCGCGGTGCAAGGCGCCCAGCTCGTCGCGGGTCGCGTGCATGACGTCGAGGTCCTCGGGCAGCGGGCGGCGCACCGAGCGCGCGAGCGCCGCGGCCCCGCGGTCCTCCACGAGCCGTCGGCGGATCTCGTCCTCGATCGCGCGGCGCAGCTGGTCGATGCGGCCCGAGGCGTCGTCGAGGGCGAGGCGCTCGGCGAGCGAGCCCGGGAGCGCGCCTTCACCCGCCGCGGCGGACCGCAGCAGCGCGCGCAGCGCGTCAAGGTCCAGGTTCCGCAGCGTCCGGTACAGGTAGTACGTGCCCCCGACGGGACGGCCCGGCTCGATGCCCGCGAAGCGGGACACCGCGATCCGCGCGCCCTCCGCGAGCATCGCGGCGTCCCCCTCGCGCAGCGCGCGGAAGAGCATCGCGGCCAGCTCCTCGGCGCTCACCTCGCCCGACGCCCCGCCCCCGCCGCCCGTGCCGCGCCCCTCTGCGCCGCGCTGGGCGCCCCGGTCGCCGGGCTCGTGGTCCGCGTCGTCGAGCTGGTCGGCCGCGGCGCTGGCCGTGACGGACGCGAAGAAGATCTCGAACGCGAGCTCGAACGCCGCGAAGTGCGTCTCGTCCTTGACAAGCGTGGTCGACAGCGCCGCCTTCATGACGGAGCGCTCCATGAGGTCGATCGCGACGAGCGCGCGGGCGGCGTCGAGGTGCTCGGTCGTGGAGACCGGGATGCCCGCGTCACGCAGCTCGCCGACGAAGGAGCCGAGCAGGTCGAGCATCAGACTCGGTTCCCGAGCAGCTCCTTGGACGCCTTGTCGATGTCGGACTGGAACTTGAGCAGCACGTGCAGCGTGTCCTTCACGTCCTGGTCGCCCAGCTCGCTGCGACCGAGCACGACGAGCGTGCGCGCCCAGTCGAGCGTCTCGGACACCGACGGCGCCTTGCGCAGGTCGAGCTGGCGAAGCGAGCGGACGACCTCGGCGATCCGCGTCGCGAGCGCCGTGGAGACCCCCGGGACCCGGGAGAGCACGATGGCGCGCTCCCGCTCGACGTCGGGGTAGCCGAGATGCAGGTACAAACAGCGGCGCTTGAGCGCCTCGGACAGCTCGCGGGTGTTGTTGGAGGTGAGGAACACGAGCGGCAGCTGGGTCGCGGTCACCGTGCCGAGCTCGGGGATCGACACCTGGTAGTCCGAGAGCACCTCCAAGAGGAGCGCCTCGGTCTCGACCTCGACGCGGTCGACCTCGTCGATCAGGAGCACGACCGGGTCGGTCGCGCGGATCGCCTCCAAGAGGGGCCGCGTGAGCAGGAACTCGTCCGAGAAGATGTCCCCCTCGAGCTCGTGCCAGTCGACGTCGGACTCGCCCTGCTGGCCCGCCTGGATGCGCAGCAGCTGCTTTCGGTAGTTCCACTCGTAGAGGGCCTTGGACTCGTCGATCCCCTCGTAGCACTGGAGGCGGATGAGCCGCGCGCCAAGCGCCTCGGCGACGGTCTTGCCGAGCTGGGTCTTGCCCGTGCCGGCGGGTCCCTCGATGAGGACGGGCTTGATCAGCCGGTCCGCGAGGAACACGACGCTTGCGATCGCCGCGTCGGCGAGGTACCGGTTGGCCGCGAGCGCGGCCCCCACCTCGTCGGGCGAGGAGAACCTCGGTGCTCGCACGTGGTCGAGCCCGAGCGGGTCCTCCACCTCGTCTCTCAGTGACGTCACCTGACCTGCCCTTCGCCGCGGACGACCCATCGCGTGCAGGTGAGCTCGCGCAGGCCCATGGGGCCCCTCGCGTGCAGCTTCTGGGTGGAGATGCCGACCTCGGCGCCGAGCCCGAGCTCGCCGCCGTCGACGAACCGCGTCGAGGCGTTGACGAGGACCGCGGCGGCGTCGACGTCGCGGACCCAGCGGTCTGCGGCGGCCAGGTCGCGCGTCACGATCGCCTCGGAGTGCCCCGAGCCGAAGCGCTCGACGTGGGCGATGGCGGCGTCGATCGAGTCCACCACGCGCACGGCGAGCACGAGGTCGAGGAACTCGGTTGCGTAGTCCTCGTCGGTCGCGGGCACCGCGCGCGCGACGAGGGCGCAGGTCGCCTCGTCGCCGCGCAGGAGCACCTGGGGCATGGCGGCGGCGACCTCGGGCACGAAGCGCTCGGCGACGTCGCGGTGCACGAGCAGCGTCTCGGCGGCGTTGCACACCCCCGGACGCGAGGTCTTGGCGTTCAGCACGATGTCGGTCGCCATGTCGAGGTCCGCAGACGCGTCGACGTAGACGTGGCAGTTGCCGTCCCCGTCGATGACGTACGGGACCGTCGCGTGCTCGGCCATCGCGGCCACGAGCGCCCGCCCGCCTCGCGGGATGAGGCAGTCGATGACGCCGCGCAGCTGCATGAACGCGACCGCGGCCTCGCGGCTCGTGTCCTCGACGAGGCTCACGGCCGGCTTCGGGAGCCCCGCGGCCGCCAGGCCCTCGCGCAGCGCCGCCACGATCTCGAGGTTGGTCGCCTGCGCGCTCGCCGAGCCACGCAGGAACGCCGCGTTGCCGGACTTGAGGCACAGCCCCGCCGCGTCGCTCGTCACGTTGGGGCGGTTCTCGTAGATCACGCCGACGACGCCCAGGGGCACGCGGACGCGCTCGACGCGAAGGCCGTTCGGGCGCACCGAGCCGTCCACCACCTCGCCGACGGGGTCCGGCAGCGCCGCGACGCCGCGCAGGCCAGCTGCCATCTGGGCGAGGCGCGCGTCGTCCAGCGTCAGCCGGTCGATCGCCCCGGGCCCGAGGCGCGCGGCCATGGCCGCGGCGAGGTCGAGGGCGTTCGCGGCCAGGATCGCCTCGGCGCGCTCCAAGAGCGCGTCGGCGGCGCCGTGCAGCGCGGCGTCCTTGGTCGCGCTCGACGCGGCGCGCAGCGCCCGGGCCGCCTGCTTCACCGCGACGCCCTGCGCGCTGAGCACGGGGTCCGCCATCGGCGAATCGTACCTTCGGGCCCGACCGGCTCAGTCGAGGGCCACGAGGTCGTCGTGGTGGACGACCACGACGTCGCGCGGGGCGGGTGTGCCATCGACGCGTCGGGCGAGCTCGCTCGACGCGCAGCGAGCCAGACCCTTGGCGAAGAGCGCGCCGGCGGCGGTGACCTCGACGGCGTCGCCGACGCCGAAGTCGCCCTCGGCCGCGAGCACGCCCGCGAGCAGCAGGCTCGCACCGTCGCGCAGCGCACGCCGCGCGCCCTCGTCGACGACGAGGCGCCCCCTGGACGCCGTCGCGAACGCGATCCATGCCTTGCGGGCCGGCAGCGGACGCTCGCGCGCGCGGAACGTCGTCGACGTGGCCCCGGTGCCGTCCTCGAGGCGCACGACGACGCCGTCGTCCCTCGCGTCGGCGATGACGGTCTCGATCCCCGACCAGGTCGCGACCCGCGCGGCGGCGAGCTTGGACGCCATGCCGCCGGTCCCGACCGCGCTCGAGCTGCCGCCCGCGGCCGCCTCGAGCTGGTGGTCGATCTCGGTCACCTCGTCGATGAGCGTCGCGGCCCCGCTCGTCGCGGGATCCGCGGTGAACAGCCCGGGCGTGTCGGTGAGCAGCACGAGCCGGTCCGCGCCGACGAGCACCGCGACGAGCGCGGCCAGCCGGTCGTTGTCGCCAAAGCGGATCTCCTCGTCGGCAACCGCGTCGTTCTCGTTCACGACCGGGATGACGCCGAGCTCGAGCAGCGCGCCGAACGTGCGCCGTGCGAGCAGGTACTGGCGCCGCGAGAAGAGGTCGGCCGGATCGAGCAGCACCTGGCCGACGTGGATCCCGTGTGTCGCGAGCGCGTCCTGCCAGCTGCGCACCACCTGGTGCTGCCCGACGGCCGAGGCTGCCTGGAGGGTGGCCATGTCGGTCGGGCGCGACGTGACCCCGAGTGTGCTGAGGCCCGTGGCGACCGCGCCCGAGCTCACGATGACGACGCGCGTGCCCCTTGAGCGCAGCAGCGCGAGCTGGCCCGAGAGCGACGCAAGGAGCGCCACGTCGGGACCGCCGTGCGCGGCAGTGACCGACGTTGAGCCGAGCTTGACGACGAGGACGCGCTCAGCCACCGCCCGAGGACCCCTCGCCGCGCTTCGTGCGCCGCGCGCGGCTGGGGCGGCCTGCCTCGAGCTCGACGTCGGCCCCGTGGCCCGAGGCCCACGTGAGCGCGACGGACCCGATGAGGACGTCGTCGCCGTCGCGTGCCCCGGCGCGCGCGAGCGCGCGATCCACGCCCAGGCGCTCCAGGCGACGGTGCAGCTCGTCGAGCGCGCCGATGTCGGTCAGGTCACTCAGCCCGACGGCCCGCACCGCGGCGCGTCCCGTGACCTCGAAGGCGCCGTCGGCGCGCCGGTGCACCTCGACCTCCTCGGTGCGCGGCCGGTGGACGCGCGGTGTCGCCGACGCCGTCGCGGCCTCGGCGTTCCGGGCGCCCGTCACGAGCTCGGCCAGTCGATTGACGAGCACGTCGAGGTTGTCGCCGCGCTGCGAGGACACCGCGAGCTCGACGAGCGACACGTCCGAACCGTGGGCCGCGACGTCGCACTTGGACCCGACGACGACGCACGGTCGGTCGGCCAGCTCGGGCAGGTGCGCCGCGAGCTCGAAGAGGAGCACCTCGTGCTGACGTTGCGGTGTGGCGGGCGCGCCCTCGGAGAGGTCCAGCATCACGCACAGCACGCGGGCGCGCTCGACGTGGCGGAGGAACTCGTGGCCGAGCCCGCGGCCCTCCGCCGCCCCCTCGATCAGACCCGGCACGTCGGCCATGACGAACTCGGTCGCCTCGCCGGGCCGGCCGGGACGCTCCCCCACGCGCACGACGCCGAGGTGCGGGACGAGCGTCGTGAACGGGTAGTCCGCGACCTTGGGCTTGGCCGCGGACACCCGCGAGAGCAGCGTGGACTTGCCCACGTTCGGAAAGCCGATGAGCGCGACGTCAGCCGCCAGGCGCAGCTCGAGGTCGCACCAGCGCTCCTCGCCCCGCTCGCCCTGCTCGGCGAAGGTGGGCGCGCGGCGGCGGTTGGACCCGAACCGGGCGTTCCCGTGGCCCCCCTCGCCGCCCTCGGCGACCAAGAAGCGGTCGCCGGCCACGGCGAGGTCGCAGAGCTGCTGACCCTCGAGCGTCTTGACCGAGGTCCCGACTGGCACGGCGACGATGAGGTCCACCCCTGCGGCGCCGTGCTTGCGCTTTCCCTGCCCGTGGGCCCCGTCGGTCGCCCGCCGGAACGGGTGGTCCGTGAACTCCAGCAGGCTCGAGTGGTTCGTGTCGGCAACCAGCCAGACGTCCCCTCCGCCACCCCCGTCGCCACCGTCGGGGCCCCCCTTGTCGACGTGCGCCTCGCGGCGGAACGACACCGCCCCGGCACCCCCGTCGCCGCCCTTGGCGTGCAGTTGGGCCCTGTCAACGAAGCCCGACATGCGAGCGATCCTACGAGTGGGTCGCCGCGGCCCCGGTCCTCGCCGGGCCCTCTCGGCGGACCCCTGAGCCGGGATCACCGCGCCCTGCCTGAGAAACGGGCATGATAAGGCCCCGATGGCCCGGAACCTTCCGGGATTCCAACCACAAAGGAGAGTCCACCCGGTGAACAAGACCGAGTTGGTAGAGACAGTCGCGACCCACACCGGCATTGCCAAGAGCACCGTCGCCGAGGTGCTTGGCGGCTTCGAGGATGTCGTCCTTGACTCAGTTGCAAAGGGTGAGAAGGTCACCGTGACAGGGTTCATGTCCTTCGAGCAGGTGCAGCGCAAGGCCCGGACCGCACGCAACCCGCAGACGGGCGAGCCGATCCAGGTGAAGGCGTCCAAGGCACCGAAGGTGTCGATCGGCGCCTCGTTCAAAAAGGTCGTGCGTGGCGAGGAGAAGGCGCCGCGGATCAACCGCTAGTCGCACGTTGCGCGTCCGCAAGGGCGAGCGTGAAAAACCCCCGGGGCCAAGGCCTCGGGGGTTTCTTGCGTGCGAGGGCGGGTCGGCTAGGTCTCGAGGACGTCGACCAGCTTGCGTCCGTTGCGGTTGCCGAACTTCACGACACCCTCTCGGGTCGCGAACAGCGTGTCGTCGCCGCCGCGCGAGACGCCGAGGCCGGGGTGGAACTTGGTCCCGCGCTGGCGCACGAGGATCGAGCCGGCCGTGACGGCCGTGCCGTCGAAGACCTTGACGCCGAGGCGCTGTGCGTTCGAGTCCCTGCCGTTGCGGGTGGACCCGCCTCCCTTGGTCTTTGACATCTCGCTCCTAGCCCTTCGCCGAGATGCTCGTGATCTCGACGGTCGTGTACTGCTGGCGGTGCCCCCAGCGCCTGCGCTGGCGGGTCTTGGGCTTGTAGGTGAGGCCCCGGATCTTCGGACCCTTCTCCTCGCCGATCACCGTCGCGGTGACCGCTGCGCCCCTGAGGGCTGGCCCAGTGAGCACCTGGTCGCCGTCGACGAGGAGCACGGGCGCGAACGAGATGCTGGCCCCGACCGCGTCAGGGCGCTTGTCGATGCGAACGCGCTCGCCCTCGCGGACGCGCTCTTGTGAGCTCCCGGTCTTGATGACGGCGTACATGGCCCAGCGATGCTAGCCGCTCGGCTCCACGCGAGGTCCGCGACTCAGCGCGAGCGCGGGTCGTAGCGCGACGCGGGGCGCTCTATCCGAGCGAGGTCCCTGCGCCGCAGGCCGCCGAGGAATGCCAGCCAGCCGCACAGCGCGAGACCGGTCACGGCCGCGATCGCCCAGAAGGCGTCGGCCGGGGGCCCGGTGTGGTGCGCGATGATCGTCGGGGCGCCGACCACGCCGAGCAGCACGAGCCAGGCCGCGACGCTCGACGCGCGCACGAACAGGTAGGAGCGCTTGGTCGCCGCGATGTCGCGCTCGGCGGGCCTCGGTTCCACGGCCCGGCTCAGCCGAAGGACAGGTCAGGATCGAGGATCGTGCCGCGGCCCTCGCAGACCGCACAGACCGTCGACACCGACTCGAGCAGGCCCTCGGAGACCCGCTTGCGCGTCATCTCGACGAGGCCCAGCTCGGAGATGTCGAAGACCTGGGTGCGCGTCTTGTCCCTCGAGAGGCCCTCGCGCAGCGCGTTGGCCACCGCCTCGCGGTTCTGCTTGGTCTCCATGTCGATGAAGTCGATGACGATGATCCCGCCGATGTCGCGGAGCCGGAGCTGGTGGGCGACCTCGGTGGCCGCCTCGAGGTTGTTGCGAAAGACCGTCTCTTCGAGGTTCGACTTGCCGATGTTCTTGCCCGTGTTGACGTCGATGACCGTCAGGGCCTCGGTGCGCTCGATGATGAGCGAGCCCCCTGAGGGCAGCCACACCTTGCGGTCGAGCGCCTTGTGCAGCTGCTCGTGGACGAAGTAGCGCTCGAAGAGCGGGAGCTCCTCTGCCTCGGTGTCGTAGTACTCGATGCGGTCGGCGAGCTCGGGGTTGACCGCCGTCACGTAGTCGCGCACCTTGTCGAACAGCTCGCGGTCGTCGATGAGCACGCCTCGGTAGTCGCTGTTGAGCTCCTCGCGCAGGATCCGCACCGCGAGGTCGAGGTCCTGGTACACGAGGCGGGGCTGGTTCGACGTCGCCGCGCGCTGCTCGATCTCGGTCCACTTGGCGACGAGCGACGCGACGTCGCGGCGCAGCTCCTCGGCCGAGACGCCCTCGGCCGCGGTGCGCACGATCAGCCCGTGCCCGTCGGGGCGGATCTCGTCGGTGATCCTGCGCAGCCGGCGCCGCTCGGTGTCGCCCAGGCGCTTGGAGATACCGAACGCCGAGGAGTTCGGGACCAGCACGACGAAGCGGCCCGGGAGCGAGACCTCCTGGGTGAGCCGCGCGCCCTTTGCGCCGATCGGGTTCTTCGTCACCTGGCACAGGATCGTCTGGCCTGACTTCAGCATCTCTTCGATGCGCATCGACGGGCGGGAGCGGGACTGCTCCACGTCGTCCTGGTCGTACTGCACGTCGCCCCGGTACAGCACGCCGTTCTTCGGGATGCCGATGTCGATGAACGCGGCCTCCATCCCCGGGAGCACGTTCTGGACACGCCCGACGTAGATGTTCCCGTCGATCTGGGTGGTCTCGTTGGTGGCCTTGGCGACGGAGTGCTCGACCAGGTTCCGGCCCTCGAGCGTGGCGATGTGGGTCGCAGACGGGGTCGCGTGCACGCACATGAGGTAGCGCCCCATGGGGCGCTTGCGCTCTTCGCCGCGGCGCCGCCGCGACCTGCCGCGGCGCGAGGTGTCCTCTGTCGGCGCGGGTGCCGAGGCCATCACCGGCCCGTCGTCGCGCGCCACCCGAGTGCCGGTGCTCGGCTGGGCGTTGCCCCCGGCCCGGCCGCGGCCCCTCCCCCGGCCGCCTCGACGCCCGCGGCTGCGCGAGCTGCGCTCGGCGCCGTCCTGGCCTGCGAGGTCCGTGCGCGGCGGCGCAGGCCTCGTGTCGCCGACCTTCGGCGCGGGGCGCGTGTCGCCGACTTTCGGAGCGGTGGTCCCCTCAGCCGGTCCCGCAGGCACGGGCACGGGTATGCCCGACGGATCGAGTCGGTCGTTGTCGTCCATGTGTGGGCGTCCTTTGCAGCGTCTTCATCCGCCGAGCACCTCCGTGCGCGCGGGGAGACCGACACAGGCGACGCCAGCTTCACTGAGCGGCTCCGCCCGGACGGTCCGGTCCTCGTTCTCCATCCACTGGTGGGTGCGGCACGCGCCAAGCAGCGTGACCTGGTCGCCGAGCGCCCGGCACAGCTCGCCAGGGCGCACGCCGCGGGGACGTGTCGACACCGAGGCGTCTATCCCCACCACTTCGCCGTGCCCGTCGAGCACCCGCGCAGGCCGGTCGGCCACTTCCAGCGAGAGGATCGACGGGCGGAGGTCGTCGGCGACCTCGCGGCCCTTGCGCTCACGCGTGACCATGACAGCGTCCGCGTCGAGCAGCCGCTCGACCCGACCGGCTGCCTCTGCTGGACCCACGCCGAGCACCTCCAGTTCCCAGTCACAGGATGCTACCGCCTCTTGCAGGGACATCTCCGGACCGTGCAGCGCCGCGGCAGCGGTCACGTCGATGCCCTCGGGCAGCAACGACGTGAGCAACTCGCACACCCGATCGAGGCCCGCCGGGTCGACCGCGCTCGAGTCGATCACGCGGATCCCCGGCGACGTCGAGGACTCTGCGTCGAGTCGCAGGTCCAGGAACTCGGCTCGCGACGAGCACCCCGTCGGCAGCGCGAGCCCGAAGCTCACCAGCGGTCGCGGCGAGAACCCCGACGAACGACGCAGCGGCAGCGACGCGCGTCGCATCGCGCGTTCCATCAGCCTGGCCAGGTCGCGCTGCGACGTGAATCGGACGCGGCCGAGCTTGCGGTACCGCAGGCGCAGTCGCTCGGGCAGCTCGAGCACCGCCACGGGCGGCGTCGCGGCTTGCGCGGTGCCGGTCATCGTCGGGTGGCGCCGAGCTCGATGCTGACCGCTCCGGTGAGGTCCAGTCCCTGGCCGGTGCCCTGGGAGCCGCCCGCGGGCGGCGCGGTCGCGGCCACGACGTGCTCGATGCCGTAGGTCGTGCAGGCCCCGCAGTCGTAGCAGGGTGTCCATCGGCAGTCCTCGAGTCCCTCGGCGGCGAGCGAGGCCTCGTAGTCGTCCCAGAGGAAGTCCTTGTGCAGCCCCGCCGAGAGGTGCGACCACGGCAGCATCTCGTCACGCCCGCGAGCGCGCAACGCCGTCGAGGCGAGGTCGAGGCCCTCGGCGGCGAGCGCCCGCTCCCAGCGCCCGAGCTCGAAGCGCTCCGACCACTCCTGGAACGTCCCGCCGTCGCGCCACACGCGCTCGATGACCGCGCCGATGCGCCGGTCACCCCTCGACACGATGCCCTCGGCCCCCGTGGCGTCGGGATCGTGCCAGCGGATCTCGAGGCCCCGGGTCGCACGGGCCTCTTGGCGCAGGAGGGCGACCTTGCGGCGCAGGTCGTTCGGGCTGTCCATCTCGTGCCACTGGAAGGGGGTGTTCGCCTTCGGCACGAAGCCGCCCACCGACGCGGTCACGGAGGCCTTCGAGTGGTAGGCGCGCCCGCGCTCGACGCACTGGGCGGCCAGCCGGGCGATGGCGACCACGTCCTCGTCGCGCTCGGTCGGCAGCCCGATGAGGAAGTAGAGCTTGACGCGGCGCCAGCCCTGCGAGAACGCGGCGTCGACCGCCGCGTACAGGTCGTCGTCGCTGATCAGCTTGTTGATCACACGGCGCATGCGCCAGGTCCCGCCCTCCGGGGCAAAGGTGAGCCCCGTGCGCCGGACCTGCTGGATCGAGGCGGCCGTCGCGACCGTGAAGGCGTCGACGCGCAGCGACGGGAGCGAGACGGCGACCTCCTTCACGCCCTCTTCTGGGTCGGTGAGCGCGGCGACCACGTCGCCGATGCCCGAGAAGTCCGCCGTCGACAGCGACGTGAGGGCGACCTCGTCGTAGCCGGTGCGCTCGATGCCGGTTCGCACCATCTCGAGGACCTGCTCCTTCGGGCGCTCGCGGACCGGTCGCGTGATCATCCCCGCCTGGCAGAAGCGGCACCCTCTCGTGCAGCCCCGGAAGACCTCGACGTTCAGCCGGTCGTGGACGACCTCGGTGAGCGGGACGAGCTGCGCCTTGGGGTACGGCCACTCGCCAAGGTCCGCGACGGTGCGCTTGTCGACCGTCGGCGGCGCCTCGGGGTCGACGTCGTAGCCGGCGAGCACGCCGCCCTCGTAGCGCGGCGTGTACAGGCACGGCACGTAGACGCCCTCGGTGCGCGCGAGCGCGACGTGCAGGTCGCGGCGGGAGCGACGCGCTGCGGGCGTCGCGAGCCAGGCGCGCACGACGTCGTTGAGCTCGCCGACGACCTCCTCGCCGTCGCCGAGCACAATCGCGTCGAGGAAGCTGGCCAGCGGCTCGGGGTTGTAGGTGCAGTGCCCGCCCGCGAGCACCACGGCGTCGCTCGCGCCGCGCTCGGCGGTGTGCAGCGCGATGCCCGCGAGGTCGAGCATGTTGAGGACGTTCGTGTAGGTGAGCTCGGCGGACAGGTTGAAGGCGAGCACGTCGAACTCGGCGGCGGGCCTCGTCGACTCGACCGAGAACAGCGGCACGCCCGCGCCGCGCATGGCGGCCTCCATGTCGCTCCACGGCGCGTACGTGCGCTCCGCCGCGGCGTCGTCGCGCTCGTTCAGGATGCCGTAGAGGATCTGGAGGCCCTGGTTGGGCAGACCGATCTCATAGGTGTCGGGGTAGGCGAGCAGCCAGCGCACCGCGTCGTCGCCCTTGTCGTCGCGGAACGACCCGTCCTCGCCGCCGATGTAGCGAGCGGGCTTCTCCAC
>PLCI01000054.1:0-7540 GCA_003135595.1 Acidimicrobiaceae bacterium
GGCCAGATGGCCGAGCGCCAGCACCTCTACGACCAGGTCACCCTGCTGCGCCGCCAGCTCAAGGGGGAGTCGTGAGTCCTGTGGACCGAGCCACCATCAAGGTGTGCGCGGGACGCGCCTATCCTGTGGCGCGATGCCGCTGTCACCCACAGGTTTTTCGGATCGCGGTGAAACCCGAAAAATGTTTCCCACCGGTTGCCGCTCGGCAGTGGATGAATATATCCACTCTGATCAGGCATCATGATCGTTTGTCCACAATCCACACCCCTATTATGACAATCCCTTCTTATTCACTCCATCTGTGGGGGGCGCCCTCAGGAAAGGTGGTTGGGCCATGAAGTTTCGCTCTGAGCGCGACACGTTGGTCGAGGCACTGTCTGCTGCTGCCCGCGCCGTGTCCACCCGCGCGGTGGGTGCGACGACCGGGCTGCACCTCGTCGTGAAGGGCAACGAGCTCACCACGACCGGCACGGATCTCGACCTCACGGTCCGTGCGGTCATCGAGGTGATCGGCATCGACGACGGCGAGTCGGTGGTGCCCGCGCGACTCGTGGCCGACGCCGTGCGCCACCTGGAGCCAGGGGCGGTCACGATCGAGGCGAGCGAGGAGAAGGTCGAGATCGCCGCGGCGCGCTCGCGCTTCTCGCTGCGCGCCTTCTCGCCGGGCGACTTCCCCACGCTGCCGTCAGCGGGCGCGACAACGACCACGGTGCCTGCAGGCGAGCTGGTCGAGTCGCTCCGCCAGGTGGTCCGCGCCTCCTCGAGCGATGACGCACGCCCGTTGCTCACTGGCGTGCTGTT
The DNA here is from genome assembly GCA_003135595.1 of Acidimicrobiaceae bacterium. Taxonomy (GTDB): domain Bacteria; phylum Actinomycetota; class Acidimicrobiia; order Acidimicrobiales; family RAAP-2; genus Palsa-459. Next base: position 802 of record PLCI01000054.1, read on the forward strand.
CACGAACGAGGAGGGCACGCTCCGCCTGGTCGCGACGGACTCGTACCGGCTGGCCCTGTGCGACCTGCCCGGGCGCACGGCGATCGCGGGGGACAAGGACCTGCTCGTGCCGTCGAGGGCGCTGAGCGAGCTGCAGCGGCTGTGCGGCGGGCTCGCCGACGACGCCGAGGTCGGGGTGGTCCTGTCCGAGACCGAGGTCACCTTCTCCGCGGGCTCGACGACCATCAGCTCGCGGCTGATCGAGGGTGCCTACCCGGACTACCGACAGCTCATCCCGGCGAGCTACCCCAACCGCCTGCACCTCGGCAAGGAGTCGGTGCTCGCCGCGCTGCGCCGCGCCCGTCTCTTGGTGAAGGACAACACGACGTCGGTGCGCCTCACCATGCACGCGAGTGGCGTCGACCTGAAAGTGGTGTCCCACGACCTCGGCGACGTGGAGGAGACCGTCGACGGCGACTTCACCGGCGAGGAGCTGACGATCGCGTTCAACCCGACGTACCTGATCGACGGCGTCGACGCGGTCTCGGGCGACGAGGTCGTCATCGAGACGTCCGACTCGGCACGTCCCGCGATGGTCCACGGCGCCGAGCAGGCGAGCTTCCGCTACTTGTTGATGCCCGTCCGCGTGCAGTAGCGGCGTGGGGCTCGCGTCACTCGACCTCGTCGACTTCCGCAGCTTCCCCGCCGCACAGTTCTCGCCAGACCCCGAGGGCACGACCGTCCTGCTCGCGCCGAACGGCACGGGCAAGACCTCGATCCTCGAGGCGATCGGGTACCTGGGAACCGCGAGGTCCTTCCGAGGCGCGCCGCGCGAGGTGATGATCCGCAACGGGGCCGACGACGCCTACGTCCGGGCGACCATCCGGCGATCCGACACCGACGTGCTGATCGAGTCGCAGCTCTCGAGGCACGGCCACTCGCGCATCCGCGTGAATCGCCAGCCCGCGAAGACCCGCCGCGACCTCGCCGAGGCGGTCGCCGTGACGACGTTCGCGCCCGAGGACGTGAGCGTCGTGCGGGGTGCGCCCGCGCAGCGTCGCGACGTCCTCGACGACGCCCTGCTGCTGCTCGAGCCGACCGCGGGACACCTCCTCGAGGACACGGCACGGGTGCTTCGCCAGCGCGGTGCGCTGCTGCGCCAGCTGCACGGCCGGCTCACCGCCAGCAACGCGACCACGCTCGACGTGTGGGATGAGCGGCTCGCCGAGCTGGGCGACGAGCTCGCGTCGAGCCGCGACGCGCTCACCGTCGAGCTCTCACCACGCATCGCCGAGCTGTATCGGTCCCTCGCCGGCGACGCCGGCGAGGCCAACGTCACCGCCTCGTACTCGAGGAGCTGGGTCGGGCCGCTCCGCGCGGCGCTCGCAGCGGCACGGGGCGACGACGTTCGCCGAGGCGTCTCCACGATCGGACCGCACCGAGACGACGTCGCGCTCACGATCGAGGGGCGCGACGCGCGAGCCCAGGCGTCACAGGGCGAGCAACGGAGCCTCGCGCTCGCGATCCGCATCGCCGTGCACGCCGCAGCGACCGCGGCGCGCGGCGAGCCTCCGCTGCTGTTGCTCGACGACGTCTTCTCCGAGCTGGACCTCGGACGCGCAGCACGGCTGCTCGAGCTGCTGCCGCGCGGCCAGACCCTGCTCACGACCGCGGTGCCACCTCCGGCGGGATTGTCGGACGCCGACCTCGTCGACGTGCGGAAGCTCCACCGTGACCCGTGAGGACCACGGGCCGCGGCCGTTGTCGTGGTCGCTCCGTCGGATCGCGTCTCGGGTGTCGCGCGTCGACCTCGTCGGGTTCGCCGCCGTCGAGGGGGTGTGGCCCGGCATCGAGTCCGCGCTGGCCTCACGCGCGAGACCGCAGCGCCTCACGGGCACCGAGCTCGTGGTCGCGGTCCCGAGTGGGGCCCACGCCGCGCGCGCGAAGCTGGACGCCGAGGCGATCCTCGATGAGCTCCGCGTCTCGCTCGGCGCGCCAGCAGGAGCGCCTTCCTTGCTTCGCGTCGTGGTGGCGGCCGCCGATGACGGCGGCTAGAAAGCCTCCATCAGCACCCACCCCGTCATCGACACGCACACCCACCCGATGGTGCACGAGCGCCAGCAGGTCCTGAGCGATCCGCACCCCGCGTCCGACTACCTCGCTCGGATCGAGGGCCTCGGGATCACGCGGGCCGCGGCGCTCGTGATGGCCCCTCTCGAGGACCTGGCCCTCACCCGTGAGCTCAACGATGCGGTGCTCAAGCTGTGCGACGAGTCCGATGGCTTCTTCTTCGCCGCGTGCTCGGTGCATCCCGGAGACGGGCCTGCCGCGCTCGAGGAGCTCCGGCGCGTGGCCGCACTCGGCGCCACCTGGGTCAAGCTGCATCCCAACACCCAGGACTTCGACGTGGCTGACCCCGCAGTCGCGGCCGTCGTCGCCGAGGCCACCGCCCTTGACCTGCCGGTGCTCTTCGACGCGTATTCGCCATGGGACCGCAACCAGCCAGGGAAGTTCATCCAGCTGGCGATGGCGGTGCCCGAGTCGAGGCTGATCCTGGCGCACGCGCATGGGCCCGACTTCCCCGCACTCGTCGTACACGAGATCGTGTCGCGCTACCCGTTCTGGCCCCGGCAGGTCTGGATCGACGTGTCCGCGACCGCCTCGCTCTTGGCCAACGGGCCGTTTGCCGAGCAGTTTGTCTGGGTGCTCCGCAAGGTCGGGACCGACCGGGTCCTCTTCGGGAGCGACTATCCCCTCGACGACCCGCGCACCGCGCTCGACGCGGTGCGCTCGCTCGGGTTCGACGACGACGAGCTGCGAGCCATCCTCTTCGACAACGCCGCCGCGCTGCTCGCCGCAACCGCCTGACTCACGCTGCGAGTGACGAGGTGCTGGCGCGCCAGTCCAGCCACGCGCCGTGGGCGTGGGTCTCGGCGACGAGCGACGAGCGCGACTTGTTGCCCGCGAAGTCGGTGACGCACACGACGCTCGAGCCGCGATGCGCGAGGCTCGCGGTACTGCCCAAGACGCCGAGGTCGCGAGCAACGCCCGGTCCCTCCATCGTGACCCACGTGACCGGTCGTGCGGTGGCGAGCGACGCGACGCGTGCGGCAAGGTCGTGACGCCGCGCCTCGGGCAGGTACGCGGCCGACCAGCAGTTGGCGATCACGAGCCGCGACGATGCCGGCGCGTGCGACGCGGCCTCGTCGAGCGCGTCGACCATGTCGCCCTGGACGAGGACGAGGTCACCCAGTCGCGCTGTCGCCACCGCCACGGCCCGGCCGAGTCGCTCGAAGCGATCGAGGTCGTCGGGCCACAGGCAGGCGAGGAGCCAGGCGACGGCGTCGTCGTCCGTCACGTCGATCGGGGCAACGTCCAGGCCCACCCTGGCAACGATGCGCGGGATGGCGAGCTCGGGCATGACCCCACGCAGCTCGCAGCGCAGCACGACGCTCGCATCGCTTGGTCCGACAGCGGTTCCGCCGAAGACGCAGGCGTACTCGTCGAGGAGCAGGTTGAGCCCCGCCGAGCAGCCGAGGTCGAGCAACGACACCTCCTGGGATCCGCTCGCACGCAGCGAGCCGAGGACCGCCCGGAGGATCGCGCAGCGCCCGACCTCGTTCGTCTGGGTCGCCCTCGTCAGGCAGCGCGCCGCGATGTCGTCGCGGAACGTACGGCAGAACGAGGTGAAGGCGCCCACCAGCTGGGCGTCGGAGGCCGCGGTGGGCTCGATGCCGCGGCGGGCGCACACACTGCGGTAGTGCAGTGCGAGCTCGTGGTCCGCACCCTCGAGCAGGAGGTGGTGCACCGACGCCAAGAACACGTTGACGGCGAGCTGCGGGGGCGGCACGAGGTCCGCGAGCGCGAGCAGTCGGGCGTCGGCTGCGACGCCGAGGCAGATCGTCCAGTATGTCCGGTTACGTCGTCGATCCTCCCTTGGGAGGAAGCCGACGAACTCGCGCGCGAGCCTGCTTCGTCGCTGTGCGTCGATGGCCCGACGCTACCGAACGAGCCCTCTTCGACGGCGCGTTCGGCGTCGCCTCGGCCTCGCGAAAGTGCTCCGAACAGAGCCCTTTGTGGACCTCAAGCGGCCTCGAATGTCGGTGCGAGTTGGTAGGATGATTGACGTCCAATGAGTACTGCGGGGCGCCCGTCGCACGCCCGCACACGAGGATCGACGCGACAACGGAGGGCCCTTCGTGGCGGAGAAGACCAAGGGGTCCGAGACCTACGGGGCCGGGGACATCACGGTGCTCGAGGGGCTCGACCCCGTCAGGATCCGTCCGGGGATGTACATCGGCTCGACCGGCCCCGCGGGCCTCCACCACCTGATCCGTGAGATCGTCGACAACGCCGTGGACGAGGCGATGGCCGGGTACTGCACCCGGATCGACGTGACCCTGCTCAAGGACGGCGGCTGCCGGGTCGAGGACAACGGCCGCGGGATCCCGACCGAGCCCCACCCGTCGTACCCCGACCGATCCGCCGCGGAGGTCGTCTACACGATGCTGCACGCCGGCGGGAAGTTCGGCGGCTCGGGCTACAAGGTGTCGGGCGGCCTCCACGGCGTCGGCGCGTCCGTCGTGAACGCCCTGTCGACGCAGCTCATCTTGGAGATCGACCGCGACGGCGACCACTACGAGATGTCGTTCCACGACGGCGGGCATCCCGACGGGCCCCTCAAGATGACCGGGCCGTCGAAGAAGGGCGCCTCGGGCACGACGGTCACGTTCTGGCCCGACGCGACGATCTTCGACGACGTCGAGTTCCGCGCGCAGACGGTCGTCGAGCGCCTCCAGGTGATGGCGTACCTGAACAAGGGACTCGAGATCCGCTTCGCCGACAAGCGCGAGGGGCGCGAGCTCCAGGAGGTCTTCAAGTACAACGGCGGCATCGTGGACTTCGTCAAGCACCTCAACTCGTCCAAGGAGTCGCTCTTTCGCAAGGTCGGCAGCTACGAGCAGATCGAGACCGACATGGAAGTCGAGGTCGCGTTCCAGTGGAACACGGGGTACCACGAGTCGATCTTCTCGTTCGCGAACGGCATCGCCACGATCGAGGGCGGCATGCACGAGGAGGGCTTTCGCAAGGCGCTCACCAACGTGGTGAACCGCTACGCGCGGAAGCGGAACCTGCTGAAGGAAAAGGAGCCGAACCTCGAGGGCAACGACATCCGCGAGGGGATCACCGCGATCATCTCGGTCCGGCTGCGCGAGCCGCAGTTCGAGGGCCAGACGAAGGGCAAGCTCGGCAACGTGCCGGTGCGAAGCCTGGTCGAGCGGGCGACGAACACCAAGCTCGCCGACTGGCTCGAGGAGAACCCGAAGGAGGGCTCTCAGATCGTGCAGAAGGCCGTGGTCGCTGCGCGCGCGAGCGCCGCGGCCAAGCAAGCCCGCGACCTCACGCGCCGAAAGAGCGCTCTCGACGGCGCAGGGCTCCCGGGAAAGCTTGTCGACTGCTCCTCACGTGACCCGCGCGAGTCCGAGCTGTTCATCGTCGAGGGCAACTCGGCGGGCGGCTCGGCCAAGGACGCGCGCGACCCGGCGCACCAGGCGATCCTGCCGATCCGCGGCAAGATCCTCAACGTCGAGCGGGCACGAGCCGACAAGATGCTCCGCAACGCCGAGATCCAGGCGCTCATCGCGGCGATCGGCGGGGGGATCTTCCCGGAGTTCGACCTCACGAAGATCCGCTATCACAAGATCATCGTCCTCGCGGACGCCGACGTCGACGGATCGCACATCCGCACCCTCTTGCTCACGTTCTTCTTCCGCCAGATGCAGGAGCTCGTCGAAGCGGGCCACATCTACGTGGCGCAGCCGCCGCTGTTCTCGACGCTCGTCGGCAAGGAGAAGCAGTACTTGAAGGACGAGGCCGCGAAGGGCGCGTTCCTCGCGGCGAACCCCGACCACAAGCACGAGTTCCAGCGGCTGAAGGGCCTGGGCGAGATGGACTTCGACGAGCTCAAAGACACGACGATGGACCCCGTCAAGCGCTCGCTGCTCCAGATCACCGTGGAGCAAGCAGTGACCGCGGACGACGTCTGCTCGATCCTGATGGGCGAGGACGTCCCGCGGCGCCGTCACTTCATCCAGACGAACGCGCGCGACGTGCGCTTCCTCGACATCTAGCCGCCGCCGATGCCCCGCCGCACGAGCCCACCACCGCCGACGCCCGAGCCGCCCGAGGTTCAGGGCTACATAGAGCCCATCGAGATCAACCTCGAGATGGAGCGATCCTTCCTCGAGTACTCGATGTCGGTGATCGTCTCGCGCGCGCTCCCCGACGTCCGTGACGGGCTGAAGCCCGTGCACCGCCGGATCCTCTACTCGATGTTCGACCAGGGTCTGCGCCCCGACCGCCCGCACGCGAAGTGCGCGAAGGTCGTGGGCGAGGTCATGGGCACGTTCCACCCCCACGGCGACACCGCGATCTACGACGCGCTCGTGCGCATGGCGCAGGACTTCGCCATGCGCCACCCCTTGGTCCACGGCCACGGGAACTTCGGCGGCATGGGCCCCGACGAGGGCGCCGCGGCCATGCGCTACACCGAGTGCCGGCTCGCGCTGCTCGCGCTCGACCTGCTCGACGGCATCGACGNNGAGACCGTCGACTTCTCGCCGAACTACGACAACACCGACCAGCAGCCCGACGTGCTGCCGTCGCGGTACCCGAACCTGCTCGTCAACGGATCCCAGGGGATCGCCGTCGGGATGGCGACGAACATCCCGCCGCACAACCTCGGTGAGGTCGTGGATGC
>PLCI01000054.1:7569-7689 GCA_003135595.1 Acidimicrobiaceae bacterium
CGCCAGGGGATCCTCGACGCCTACCGGACGGGCCGCGGCTCGATCCGCATGCGAGCGGTCGCGGAGATCGAAGAGGGCCGGACCGACACGCGCATCGTCGTGACCGAGTTCCCCTACGAG
>PLCI01000054.1:7744-7911 GCA_003135595.1 Acidimicrobiaceae bacterium
ATCAAGCTGAAGCGCGACGCGAATGCGAACGTCGTGCTCAACAAGCTCTACAAGAACACGCCGCTGCAGACGACCTTCGCTGTCAACTGCCTCGCGCTCGTCGACAGCGTGCCTCGGACGCTGGATCTCGCCCAGGTCCTGACCCACTACCTCGCGCACCAAGTCGA
>PLCI01000151.1 GCA_003135595.1 Acidimicrobiaceae bacterium
CCGCCGATGAACACGGCGATGATCGCCATCAACAGGATCGTGTACATGCCGGAGCCGACGCCGCCCGGCTCGACCTCACCGAGCATCATCCCGCTGAGGAGGGCGAAGCCGCCCATGGGAGTGAAGGAGTCATAGGCGCCGCAGGCGGAGCCCGTCGACGTCACGGTCGAGGACACGCCGAACGCCGCGCACTGCAGCACGCCGAACCTGACGTCCTTGCCCTCCACGTTGCCCACCAATTGGACTGGGACCCCACCGCGGGAGACCGCGGTGTTGGGCTTGGCCTCGGCGAACGCACCGATCCCGATCAGCGAGGCGTAGAGGATGACCATCGCGATGAGCACNNGCCGAACACGTAGGTGAGGGCGAACGGGATCGAGAGGAGCGAGACGATCGACAGGAAGTTCGTGAGCCCCGTCGGGTTCTCGAAGGGGTGAGCGCTGTTGATGCTGAAGAAGCCGCCGCCGTTCGTCCCCAGCTGCTTGATGGCCTCCATGAAGCCGACAGGTCCGAGCGCGATGGTCTGCGTCAGCCCCGTGAGCGCATTGTGGATCGTGACGGGGCCGTGGAGCGTGTCGGCCGCACCTTGTGCGACGAAGACGATGCCGAGGACGAAGGCGAGCGGGAACAGCACGTAGAGGCACGAGCGCGTCATGTCGACCCAGAAGTTGCCGATCGTCGCCTTGCCGCGGTTCGCGAAGCCGCGGATCACCGCAATCGCGAGCACGAGGCCGACCGCAGCAGACAGGAACTGGTGGAACTCGAGCCCGAACATCTGGGAGAAGTACGACATCGTGGTCTCGCCGGCATAGTTCTGCCAGTTCGTGTTCGTGAGGAAGCTCACCGCCGTGTTGAACGCGAGCGCCGGGTTGACGTCGCCGAAGTGCTGCGGGTTGAGCGGGAGGTGGCCCTGGAACGCGAGGATCACGTAAACGAAGAAGAGCGAGACGCCGCTGAACACCACCATGGAGGACGCGTAGCGCTTCCAGGACTGCTCGGTCTCCGGGTTCGTGCCCAGCATCTTGTAGATGGGCCGCTCGACGAACCCGAGGAACGAGATCCTGTTCTCGTAGACCGCGACGAGGTACGCCCCGAGGAACCGCCAGCACAGCCCGAGGCACACGATCAGCGCGATGAGGAAGAGCGCGAACGTCATCTAGAAGCGCTCCGGCTTGATCATCGCGTAGCCCAGATAGAAGAAGAGCAGCACGCTGATGCCGAGCAGCAGACCCTGCGTCCAGCTCATATGCGGTCCAGTGCCCAGATCAAGCCGAGCATCGCCACCGTCGCGATCGCGATGCCGCCGATTGCCAGAAGTTGTCCCATGGGACAAATCTGGCAAGCCTCGCGTCAACGGGCGCGTGAACGAGCCGCGCGGCGCGTTAACAGGACATCAACACGAGTCAGTCCGCGAAGTGCTGGGCCACCTCTTGGCTGAACAGCTCGAGCGTGTCGCGGCATCGCTCAGCGTCGCCGAGCGTGAAGCACGGCACGATCAGCTCGTCGCAGCCCGCCTCGCGATACGCAGCGACGATGTCCACGACCTCGTTGGGCGTGCCGACGATCGGCGGGTTGTCCGGGCTCTCGGCGCGATGCGGCTCGAGCCACGACTCGTCACGGCTCAGGTAGACGAGCGCCTGCGTCGACCGCGAGAGTGTCTTGGGGTCGCGTCCGATCGCCTCGCAGTGCGCGTCGAGGACCTGGTTGCACTCCGCCAGCGACGCTGGCGAGCACCACGCGTTCCACACCTGGGCGCGCCTTGCCGCGATGGCCATCGTGCGCCGCTTGCCGCGGACGCCGAGCAGGATCGGTAGCGGCGACTGGACGGGCCGGGGATCGCATGGGGCGTCATGGAGCGAGAAGTACGAGCCCTCGAACGTCGTCGTCTCGTTGGTGAGCATGGACGCGACGATCTCGACGTACTCGCCGAAGCGGTCGATGCGCGCTGGGATCGTGCCGAGATCGATGCCGTAGCTGGCGTGCTCGTTCTCCTGCCAGCCGGCCCCCAGCCCTGCGATCGCCCGCCCGCCGCTGATCTGGTCGAGCGTGGCCATCGCCTTGGAGAACACGGCGGGGTGTCGGTAGGTGGCCGAGGCAACGAGCGTGCCGAGCCGGATCCGCGACGTCCTGGCCGCGAGCCCCGAGAGTGTCGCGAGGGCCTCGAGCACGTCGCCTCGCAGGGGCGTCGCGTCGGGGCCGTTCGGCATGAAGTGGTCCGCGACGTACGCCGCGTGCCAGCCGAGGCGCTCGCACAGAGCGACGGTCCCTGCGGTCTCTTCGAACGGTCGGTACGGGCTCGGCCACACACTGAATCGCATCGTCAGCTCCTCGGGGCGTCGTCGGTGGGCAGGTCAGAGTCTGGCGCGACGCCGATGAAGAGCGCGAGTCGGCTTGCGCCCTCGGGGGGACCCGTGCGCCGCTCGGCGCTGAACGGCTCGAGGATCTCGCGGATCTTTTGCAACACGTCCTTCGCCTCGTCGGGGGTCACGATGAGCGCCGAGCTTCCGAACGACGTCACCGCGTCGAGCGGCAGCTGGGCGCTGCCGGGCGACGTGGCGCGCTCCAGCGACGCGAGCACCCGCCGCTTGCTGAGGTCCATCGCCGTCGAGAGCACGGCCCCCGCCGCCGCGCCCATCGCCGTCGAGGTCCCCGACTCGCCGGGCCGGATTCGAAGGTCTTTCGCCGCGCGGACCCACGGGCGCTCGCGCCCGTCGCGGCTGTCGGCTCGGCGCACGATCCCGAACCGCTCGAGCGCCCGAAGGTGGTAGCTCATCGCGCTCGCGGTGGTGCCGGCGAGCCGGGCGGCCTGCGTGGCGGTGAGCGGCCGGCCGTCGTCGTAGAGCCGGTCGATCACGATGAGCCTCGCGGGATGGGCAATGGCCCGGATGGCCCGCGCGTCGGTGAGCTCCACCGCGTCGTCGAGCGTCTCCGGCACGGAGGGAGGCTACCCCTTGACAGGTGAGATATGAAAGATATACTTCGAAACATGCCTTTCACATCATCGGCCACGACCACGCTTCCCCGCACCGTTCGAGCCGTCGCGCTCGGTCGCGGGATCTCGTTCCTGGGCGACGAGGTCGCCCTCCTCGCCATGGCGTTCCGAGCCAAGGCCGAGCTTGGGCACTTCGGCGTCGCGGCGATCCTGATCGCCGGGGCGGTCCCACTCCTCGTCCTCGTCCCGTTTGCGGGCCTGCTCGTCGATCGCATCGCGACACGCCCGCTGCTCGTCGCCGTCACGCTCGCCCAGGCGGGCCTCTGCGTGGCGCTCGCGTGGGCGCCCGCGGGCCTGCTCGTGCCGCTGATCGCGCTGCTCGCCTGCGGCACCGCCGTGTCGTCCCCCGCCTGGCAGGCCCTCCTGCCCACGCTCGTGGACCCGACCGACCTTCCTCGAGCGCTCGGCGCGATGCAGAGCTTTGCGGCATGCGCGGGACTCGCGGGGCCGTTCCTCGGGGGGTTCCTCGTCGCGACCTACGGCTTCCACGTGCCGCTGCTCATCGACGCGGCGTCCTTCGCGGCGCTCGCGGCCGTCCCGCTCGTCATGCGCCTCAATCGGGTGCCCGAGGGTACGGCGAGGAGCTTCTCGTTTCATGAGGCATTCGCGGGTGTTCGCCTCGTGGTGCAACACCCAGTGATCCGGTCGCTGCTCGCGCACCTCACGCTGTTCGTCCTCGCGCTCGGCGTCATCAATGTGGTCGAGATCTACTTCATCACCACCGCGCTTCATGCCGGGCCCCGCGGCTACGGGTTGCTCGGCGTGTGCTTCGGAGGCGGCATGCTCGTTACCTCGTCGCTCGCCGGGCGCCTCTCCCGTCGCTTCCCGAGGCCCGAGCGGCCGTTCGTCGTCGGCTGCGCGGCGCTGTGCGTCGGCATCGGCGCGTTCGGCCTGACGAGCCAGCTGTGGGAGGCAGCGGTGCTGCTCGTCTTCGTGGGCGCGGCGAACGCCATCATCAACGTGAACGCGATGGTCATGATCACGACGCACAGCACCGACGAGATCCGTGGACGCGTCTTCTCGGCGATCCAGGGGACAATTAGCGCCGCGCAGATCCTTGCGCTCGCCACCGGCGGGCTCCTCCTGCTCGCCGTGCAGCCTCGTCCGATCATCGTCGTGGGCGCCCTCGCCTCCGCGCTCGCCCTGAGCGCCACGGTCGGCCCGGTCTTGCGAGCCGGACGCACCGCCGAGAGGAGCCCGAGCGAGGACGAGCCAATCGGCGCCGCTGAACTCGACGTAAGTTGGTCTGCGCCCGCGGGCGGCAGGAGGCGTGATGCGCATCGTGGTCTGTGGAGGAACGGGGACCCTGGGGCGCCACGTCATGACCGAGTCCCGCTCGCGCGGCTGGGAGGCATCGTCCCTTTCCCGCTCGAGCGGCGTCGACCTCGTGACCGGTGACGGGCTGGACGTCGCGCTGCACCACGCCGACGCCGTGGTCGACGTCACGAACGCGTTCTCGGTCCGCCGCGCGCCCTCCGTCCGGTTCTTCGAGTCCACGTCGAGGAACCTGCAGACCGTCGCGAAGCGCGTGGGGGTCCCGCATCTCGTCGTAGTCTCGATCGTCGGCGTGGACCGCATCGGGGGCTTCGGCTACTACGGCGCGAAGGTCATACAAGAGCGGCTCCACCTCGACGGGCCAGTTGACACGACGATCCTTCGCGCGACGCAGTTCCACGAGTTCCCGGGCCAGGTCATGGCGCGCTCGTCGATCGGCCCCCTCGCGATGGTGCCGGGCCTGCGCGTCCAGACCGTTGCGGCGAGGTCCGTCGCCACGGCGATCCTCGATGCGATCAGCGCCGGTCCGTTCCGCGGGCGCCTCGCTGACGTGGCTGGCCCGGGGCCAGCGTCGGCGCTCCCGGTGCTCGCGAGGGCCGTGCTCCGGGCCCAGGGGCGCAGGACCGCCGTGGTGGCGCTGCCCGTGCCCGGCGCCATGGGCCGCGCGGTCCGCGCGGGCGCGCTGCTCCCGGCCGCAGACGGGCTGCTCGTGGGACCGACCTTCGAGGAGTGGCTCGCGGGACCCGACGGCCCGCCTGGCACCTGAGCGTCAGAGGCGTCCGAGCGACGAAGGTCGCCCGAGTCGACCGTCGTGTCGCGACCGCGTCAGCTCGCGAGGACCTTTGCGGCGAGGTTGGACGGCAGCTCGGCGTAGTGGTCGAAGCCGGCGGTGAAGGTGCCGTGGCCGCCCGCGATGCCGCGCAGCTCGGTCGTGTACCGAATGAGCTCGGTCGACGGGACCTGCGCGACCACCACCGACTCGCCGTCGTCGGCGGGGTCAGACGAGACCACCCTGCCACGGCGCGAGTTGAGGTCGCTCAGCACGTCGCCGAGGAACCTCGTGGGCACCCGGACCTCGAGCCGGCTGATGGGCTCGAGCACGATGGTCCCGGCGGCGGCGATCGCCTCGTTGAAGGCGATCGCGCCGGCCATCTGGAACGCGGCCTCTGAGGAGTCGACGCTGTGGTGCTTGCCGTCGTCGCAGGTCACCTTGATGTCGACGAAGGGGAAGCCGGTCGCGGCCGACGCCATCGCCCTCTCGACGCCGTGCTGCACGGCAGGGATGAACTGGCGGGGGATCGCGCCGCCGACGACCGCGTCGCTGAACTCAAAGCCCGTCCCCCGAGGCAGGGGCTCGACGCGCAGGTGGGCGACGGCGAACTGCCCGTGGCCTCCGGTCTGCTTCTTGTGCCGGCCCTCGGCGGCCGCCGGCTTCACGATCGTGCGCCGGTAGGAGTGACGCCGTTCCTCGACGTCCACCTCGACGCTGTACTTGCGCTTCAGCCGCGCGAGCACGACGGCGAGGTGCGTGTCGCCCATGACGGTGAGCACCGTCTGGTGCGCCTCGTCGTCCTGGCAGACTCGCAGCCCCGGGTCCTCTTCTTCCAGGCGGTGCAGGCCCACCATCAGCTTGTCCTCGTCGCCCTGCTTGCGCGGCACCACGGCGACCTCGTGGGTGGGCACCGCGCTCGACGGCAGCGGCAGCTCGATGTCGAAGCCCTTCTGGGCGAGCACGTCGCCGGCCATCGTGTCGGCGAGCTTCGGGACCGCGACGAGGTCACCCGCGGTCACCTCCGAGACGGTGACGAGCTCACGGCCCCGGGGCACCTGGAGCGACCGCAGTCGCTCGTCGGTCCTCGATCGCGTGTTGAGGAGCACGCAGTCCGGCCGCACCGTGCCGCTCACGACCTCGAACCACGTGATCCTGCCGACGAACGGGTCGAGCACCGTCTTGAAGGCGCGCAGGACCGGCGGGCCCTCCGGGTCGCGGGGCAGCTCGACAGGGTCGCCGCCCCTCGTCCCGTGGACGCCTCGGCATGGCGCGATCTCGCTCAGCAAGGTCGCGAGCCGTTCGACGCCGATGCCAGTCTCGCCCGACACGCACACGACCGGCACGACCGAGCCGTCGGCGAGGCCGACGGTGAGCGCGCCCTCGAGCTCTTCCATCGACAGGGTGTCGCCGTCGAGGTAGCGCGCGGTCAGCTCGTCGTCAGCGAGCACGATGCCCTCGACCAGCTGCTCTCGCACCCGGTGCTCGTCGTCGGCGATCTCGTCGGGCACCGCACCTCGTGTCGCCTTCCCGCCCTCATAGGTGATCGCCTGGTCCGCGAGGAGGTCCGCGACACCGCGGAACGACGGCCCTTCGCCGATGGGCAGCTCGACGGGGGCGATGCCCTTGCCAAAGGTCTCGCGCAGCGACTCGAGCACCGACTCGTACTTCGCGCCCTCGCGGTCCAGCTTGGTCACGACGATGACGCGCGGGATGCCCTCGCGCCCGGCGAGGCGCCAGACGACCTCGGTCTGGACCTCGACGCCGTCGATGGCGCTCACGACCACGACGGCGACGTCAGCGACCGCGAGCGCGCGCTCGACCTCGACCACGAAGTCCGCGACGCCCGGTGTGTCGATGAGGTCGATGCGCTCCTCGCCGACGATGATCGGGGCGATCGCCATCGACAGGGAGTGGCGTCGCGAGATCTCCTCGGGCTCGGTGTCACAGACGGTGCTGCCGTCCACCACCGAGCCCGGCCGCTCGATGGCCCCGGTCGTCGCGAGCAGTCGCTCGACGAGCGTGGTCTTGCCGGCGCCGGCGTGTCCGACCAGCGCCACGGTCCGAGTCCGATGCGTGGTGACGGCGGTGGCCATGTGCACCTCGATTTCGCTGTGGTCCGAAGGATCGAAGGGTACAGCCCGCCGGCCGAAGATTCTTAGGGGCACGGCGCCTCGGCGCGCCTAGGGTCTCCAGTGAGGTCCGACGGACCGGGTGGCGGTCCGTGGTGGCTCGAGGAGGCGCCATGAAGATCAGCGACTTGCTCGCCGAGAAGGGCGACACCGTAGAGGTGATCAGCCCCGACGAGACGATCGCGAGTGCCGTCCGCAGGCTCACCGAGCGGGGCATCGGCGCGCTCGTCGTGTCCCACGGGGACGGCACGGTCGACGGGATCATCTCGGAGCGCGACATCGTGCGCCTGCTCGCCACGGACGGGGACGGCACGCTGTCGCGGCTCGTGAGCGACGCGATGACCACGTCGGTGACGACGTGCCAACCTGCCGACGAGCTGAACTCGCTCATGTCGCTCATGACCGAGCGACGCATCCGCCACGTGCCCGTCGTGTCCGACGGCCGGCTCGTCGGCATCGTGTCGATCGGCGACGTCGTGAAGTCACGCGTGGACCAGCTGGAGCGAGACCGAAAGGAGCTCCTCGAGTACGTGTCGGGGCGCTGAGTCAGCCGAACGCGGAGAAGACGGCCTCGGTCAGGCCCCGGTTGCGGGGGTTCTGCCAGCGTGGTCCCATGTCGCTCGTGACGTACGCGAATGCGAGCGACTCGTCCGGATCGCAGAATCCGACTGACCCGCCCGCGCCGAAGTGCCCGAATCCCGACGAGGTTCGCCCGATCGGGCGCTCGGGCTGGGTGAGCTGGAACCCGAGCCCGAACCTGCTCGGCCGCCCGAGCACGAGGTCGTCGCCCACGACGCTCTCGGTGCTCGCCTCTCGGAGCGCGTCGGGCTCGACCAGCTCGTGGCCGTCGACGCTGCCGCCTCTCGCGAGCGCGTCGTAGAGCCGAGCGACGCCTCTCGCCGTCGCGTGCGCGTTCGTCGAGGGATGCTCGGCGCGACGCCACGCCTCGGTGTTCACGACCCCGAGCCCCGAGTGGCCCGATGGGTTCCAGTACGCGTTGTAGCGCATGAGCTCGAGGTCCTCGAGGCCCTCGGGCTCGACCTCGGGC
Organism: Acidimicrobiaceae bacterium; assembly: GCA_003135595.1. GTDB lineage: Bacteria > Actinomycetota > Acidimicrobiia > Acidimicrobiales > RAAP-2 > Palsa-459. Next base: position 8,217 of record PLCI01000151.1, read on the forward strand.
GGCACGTCGAGCGCCCAGCGGAACTCGGCGACGCGATCGAGATCCGCCCCGGCGAGCCCGACGTGGAAGTCGGCGCCGATGGGGCCGGTCACCTCGTCGCGCAGGTACGCGCCGATGCGACTGCCCGTCACGCGCTCGACGACGGCGCCTACGAGGAAGCCGAACGTGTTCACGTGGTACCCGTGGGCCGTCCCCGGTGCCCACCAGGGCGCCTCGCCCGCGAGCGCGCCTCGCATGAGCTCGGGCGACAGCATCGCCCCGGGAGCGAGGCGGCGGCGGATCGAGGGCAGCCCGGCTTTGTGCGAGAGCACGTGGCGGAGCGTGACGTGCCCTTTGTCGTTGGCCGCGAACTCGGGCCACACCGAGGCGATCGGCGCGTCGAGGTCGATGACCCCTTGCCCGACGAGCCTCGCGACGCCGGTGGCAAGCAGCCCCTTGCCGACGCTGAAGACGTCGACCAGCGTGTCGCGCTCCCACGGCGAGGTGCCGTCGAGGTCGCGGAACCCCCCCCAGAGGTCGACGACGACGATGCCCTCGACGACGACGCAGACGGCCCCGCCGAGCTCGTTGTGCGACGTGAAGTTCTCGCGGAAGGCGTCGCGCACGGACGCGAACCTCGCGTCGACGGTGCCGTCGATGGGGGCGGTGGCTCGCACCGGCCTCATCCTTGCCGTCGGGAGTTGCCCTCGCCTGCTCCGACGTGGCAGAACTGTGGCGGAGGTGTCGAGATGCGCGCACTGCGGCTCGTGCAGTTCGGTGAGGACCCGGTGCTCCAGGACGTGCCGGAGCCCGTGGCAGGTCCTGGCGAGGTCATCGTCCGGATCGGCGGCTCCGGCCTGAGCTGTGCTCGGGCGTGAGCCACTCGGACCTACACCTCATCGAGCGCCCCGGGTCTGCCGGTCGCCGTGTACGACGCGTGGGGCTCATCGACCCGACTTCCGACTGACCGTGGCTCAGTCGAGGACTGCGGGCACCGTCGCGAGCTGATCGGCGATCACCGCGCGGTCCTCGCGATCCTCTTCGTCCTCGAGCGCGGCATGCGCGCGCCCGAGCGCGTCGTCTCGCGCAGCGGCATTGCCAGCCGACGCGTGGGCGCGCGCGAGCCCCTCGAGCAACGAGGCGCGCAGCCACGCGGGTGCGTCGGGGGGCTGCGCTTCGAGCGCCGCGAGCGCGAAGCGCACCGCGAGGCGTGGCTCGCCGAGCTCGGCGAAGCACCTCGACACCATCCAGTCCGCGATCGCGACCTGCTGGGCACCGCCCTCACGGCGCCAGTGGTGCCGCGACGCGAGCGCGACCTCGAGCAGCTCGAGGTCCTCGTTGCCGGTGCGCGATCGCTCGAGCAGCGACCAGCTCTCGTTGAACGCGCTCGTCGCGAGGGCCCTGTGCGTCAGCTCGTCGGGCACGCCCGCAGCGTAGGGCGCCTCGAGGTTGTCGAGCGGCGCGTCAGAGTGGGCAGGAGCCCGGTGACAGCGAGCTGGTGCCCGCCGTCGTCACACTTGGGTTCGGGGCGCCAGGGGCGAGCGTGACCGGACCCGTCGTCCAGCTGTGCGGGTCGCCGTCGTACGCGGAGGCCTCGAGGCAGTAGCTCCCCTTCAGCACGCGCATGGCGTTGTGGTACCAAACCGTGAGCGCGTCCGGAGCGATCGGGATCGCCACGTGCAGCACCGTCTCGTACTTCGCGTTGGCGGCGGTGAACGACGCGGTGCCGAACCCGACGAGCTGGACGCGCGGCTCGCCGAGCGCCGCGGGGAAGTTCGCGTAGACCTCGATCGGCTCGATGCCAGCGACGCCGCCTGTGTCGCGAACGTTGACGGTCATCTGGAGTCCGCTGCCGCTCGTGGACAGCGAGCCGCCGGTCAGCTGGTACGTCGTGTAGCTGAGCCCGAACCCGAACGGGAACTGCACGGGCCAGCCCGCGGCGCGATACCACGGCATGCCGATGCCGACGCCGACGTCAGGTGGCTGGTTCAGGTTGACGTTGGAGCCGATGCCGGGCCAGAACGCGGGGTCGCCCATCGGACTTCCGCCCGCGCTGGCGGGGAAGGTCTCGGGCAGCCGCCCGCTCGGATTGGCGCTGCCGTCGAGGAGGCGCACCCAGGCGGGCACGTACTGCACCGCGATGCGGTCGAGCTGCGTGCCACCGGTCGGGTTCCACACCTCCAAGACGCCCTGGACCTGGCTCAGCCACGGCATGACGACCGCGCCGTCGGTCGCGAGCACGACGATGGTCGGCACCCTGGCCGCCACCGCCGAGATGACCGCCGCCTGGGCGCCGGGCAGGTCGAGCGAGCTGCGGTCCATCCCTTCGCGGGCATAGTCAGAGGCGATGACGATCGCGACTCTCGCGCCCTTCGTCGCCGCGACGGCCGCGTCGATCGACGGCTGCTCACGGGTGATCACCACGGTCGGGGGCGCGCCCTGCCACGAGACGTCCATGGTGTAGCGCCAGTTGGTCGACAGCCGGACGAGCGCCGTGCGCTGCACCGAGTACTCCGAGAGCCCCTGGCTGCTGAGAACCATCCGTCCGTTCACCGTGAGCTTGGTGTTGCCCATGGTCGTGACCGTGAGCACGTAGGGCCCGCTCTGGTGGCACGTGAAGTAGGTCACCCGGTTCGCCGGCCTGTGCACGATGGGGAGTCCGTGGAAGAGCACCAGGCTCGGAAGGCTGACGTGCGCGTCGTTGGCGCACGTCGAGGCGGTCCCGAGGGCTCGCGCGAGTGACACCGAGAGCGCCGCGCACGCGTTGGCCACGGTGCTGTCCCCGATGACCGCGATCCGCCCGCTCGAGGCGCTGAGCGGCAGCACTCCGGTGTTCTTGAGCAAGACGCCTGCCCGCTGCATGATCTCGATGGCTGCCTGGTGGCCCTTGTTCGCCAGCGTCTGGGTGAGGGGGTGGCCAACCGCCGCCGTGACGACGCCGTTCACGAGGCCGTCGGCGAACTCGGTCCGGAAGACCTGGATCACGGCCTGGTCGAGCGCGGTCTCGACGCCGCTGGTACCGAGTGCGCGGGTGAGCTCGCCGGTGTTCATCGGCTTGATGAGGTCGACACCGTTCAAGAGGAGTGCCGAAGGATCGACCTTCACGTCGAGGTCCGAGCGAATGAGCGCGTTGATCCCGAGTGCCGCGAGCTCCCAGTTCAGCACCGGGGAGCGGCACGCCTTGGTCGAGTTCACGTTGCCGTAGGAGCACATGATCGCAACGGCGTGGCCCCCGGCGTGCAGCTGGGGCAGCAGCGCGCGGAGCGCGAAGTTGAACGGCCGGACGTAGACCTCCTCGAGCGCCTTCGCGGTGATCTGCTGGTTGAGGAACTTGCGGTTGGTCTCCTGGGAGTACGGCCCGAAGTGCTTGAGCACCGGGATCAGGTGCTGGCCCGCGATCGCGACCGACTCGGCCGCGCCCATCTCGCCGGCGAGCACGGGCGACTCGCCGAATGACTCGGAGGCGCGGCCCCAGCTCGGCACGCGAGTGAGGTTGAGGTCCGGCGCCTGAAGCGAGTCGTAGCCCATCTCGTGCGCCTGCGCGCCGAGGGTCGCCCCGTAGAGCGACGCCATCTGCGGGTCGAAGGTCGCGCCGAGGGCGAGCTCGTTCGGCATCGCGGTCGGGCTCGGCGAGGTCCTCGTGATGATGCCCTCAGGGCCGTCCTGCAGCGTGATCGGCGGCATGCCGAGCTTCGCGAGTGCCTGCTGCACCGTCGAGGTGAGGCCGAACTCGTTGACGTTCTCGAACCACGGGTACGCGTTGAGCGAGATGATGCCCACCTCGTCGTGCAGGTACGTCGTGGGATTCAGCTGCTTGAGGCAGCCGAGCACGAGCGTCGCGAGCGCCGCGGGTGTCGAGCTCGCCTGGTAGCTGGCCTTGGTCCACGGCTTCGACACGCACGTCGAGGTTCGCGGGGCCACCGCCGCCCGCGCCGACGAGGCGGTCTCCACGCCGATGGTCGAGCCGAGGACCGCGACGACCAGGGCGACCGCGGTCCGGCCTCTCCCGACTCTGCGCGGCGAGCGCGTGAACGTCTTCGGCGACCACTCTCGCGGCAAGTTTCGCAACCTACAACACCTCGCCGGGGCGTTCTTGGTTCGTCCGGGTCCCGGGGCGGCCCGAACCGTGGGTCGCCCCCGGAGGAACGATGTTCCACTCGGCCCGTTCACGCAATCGTCACGATTCGCCTGCCAGCGCGGCCCACGGGGCGCGCGACGGCCGCCCGTACACTCGGCCCGGTGCGCGAGCTCGTCTCGGTGTCCCCGGCTGGCGTCGAGCTGTTCGTCGACGGGCGCGTCGTGCGCGTGGAGGGCCTCGCGCCGGCGCACGACTACGAGCTCGCCGGCGTCTCGTTCACCACGATGCCTGACCTCGGCCCGCTCCGGTGCGTCTTCGCGACGGCCAACGACGTGCACTTCGGTGAGACCGTCTGCGGGCACGTGGCAGGCGCCGACGAGCTCGACGCGTTCCGGGTCCCTGAGGGCGCGACGCCCTACCCAGAGGTGATGAACGCCGCGGTCGTTGCCGACATCGCGACGTGTGATCCCGCCGCCGTCGTGGTGAAGGGCGACCTCACCGACGACGGGGTCGACACCGACTACGCCCGGTTCCTCGAGGTGTGGGGCAGCGCCTTCGGTGACCGGCTGGTGCACGTGCGCGGCAACCACGACTGCTATCGCGGCCAGCAGTTTGCCGCGTGGCGCACGCAGGCGCGCGTGCTCGACGGCGTGACGCTCGCGCTGCTCGACACGTCCCGTGAGCATCAGATCGGCGGCTCGGTCGGCGACGACCAGCTGGAGTGGCTCGACGAGCTGGCGGCGAACGCCCACCAGCCGGTCGTCGTCCTCGGGCACCACCCGGTCTGGGACCCCGGGCGCGAGCAGCGCACCGACGGGACCCAGTGGATCACGCCCGAGGACTCCGCCCGGCTTGTCGAGGTGGTCTCGCGGCACGCATCGATCTCGTGCTATCTGGCCGGGCACACGCACCGCAACCGCTGTCACCGAATCGGCGGTGTCCCGTTCGTCGAGGTCGCCTGCGTGAAGGACTTCCCTGGCGGCTGGGCGGAGTACCGCGTGCACGAGCGGGGCATCGCCCAGGTCTTCCATCGCGCCGCCGCGCCCGCCGCGATCGAGTGGGCGGAGGTCACGCGCGAGATGTTCTCGGGCTACTACGGCCCCTACGCGATGGGCTCGCTCGAGGACCGCAGCTTCGCGGTCGCGACGTCCTAGATCAGCCGACGATCGTTGGCCCAGCTCGTGAGCTGGTGGCGGTTCGTGAGCTGGAGCTTGCGCAGCACGGCCGAGACGTGGCTCTCGACGGTCTTGATCGAGATGCCGAGCTCGCGCGCGACCTCCTTGTAGGCGTAGCCGCGGGCGATGTAGCGCAGCACCTGGCGCTCGCGCGGCGTCAGCTCGTGCAGCTCGTCGTCGACCGCCCGGTCGCTCGTCGAGGCGTAGGCGTCGAGGACGAAGCCGGCGAGCCGCGGGGAGAAGACCGCGTCGCCCTCGGCGACACGCTGGACCGCCTCGATCAGGTCCGGTCCCGAGATGTTCTTGGTCACGTAGCCGCGCGCGCCCGCGCGGATCAGCGCGATCACGTCCTCGGCGGCGTCGGAGACCGAGAGCACGAGCACGCGCGTCGCCGGGCATGCCCTCGTCACCGCCTCGAGCACCGCGAGGCCCCCGCCGTGCGGCATGTGCACGTCGAGGAGGACGACATCGGGACGGCGCTCGCAGATGAGCTCGATCGCGGCGTCCACCTCGTCGGCCTCCCCGACGATGCGAACCGACTCGGCGATCTCGGCGCGGATGCCAGAGCGGATGAGGGCGTGGTCGTCGACGAGGAAGACGCTTGGCGACGCCGGCTCGCTCATGTCGTCGCGTGCCGCGCGACCACGAGCTCGACCTCGGTGCCCGCCCCCGGCGCGCTCCTGATGGTCGCGGTGCCGCCGTGGCGAGCCATGCGCTCGACGATCGAGCACGCGATCCCCTTGCGGTCGGGCGGCACTCCGCCGGGATCGAAGCCCCGGCCAACGTCGCGGACGAAGAGCGACACGGTCTCGGGCTCCACCTCGGCGAACATCGAGATGCTGGACATGCCGGACCACTTCGCCGCGTTCACGGCAGCCTCCCTGCCTGCGGCGAGCAGCGCGCGCAACGCGTCGTCGAGCTCGCAGTCGCCGACGACGATGAGCTCGACGCCGATGCCGTAGTCCTCCTCGAC
>PLCI01000130.1:0-2796 GCA_003135595.1 Acidimicrobiaceae bacterium
GACCTCGTGGGCAAGATCGAAGCTGGCATCCCCGAGGACGACCCCAGAAACGCCGCCACGATTGCCGACAACGTCGGGGACAACGTGGGCGACTGTGCCGGTATGGCCGCTGACCTCTTCGAGTCCTACGAGATCACGATCATCGCTGCGCTGATCCTGGGATGGACCGCGTTCAAGACCCCCGACATCAAAGACGTGCTGTTCCCGCTCATCGTTCCGGCCATCGGCATCCTGGCCTCGATCATCGGGGTCTTCGCGGTCCGGGCGCGCACCCATGAGCGCAACGCGCTCAGCCCCATCAACCGGGGCTTCTGGCTGTCGTCGGCCCTCACCATCGTCGGTGCGTTCCTGGTGGCCCAGTTCTACGTGCACAACCTGCGCCTGTTCTTCGCCGTGCTGACCGGCGTCGGCCTCTCGCTCGCGGCCAGCCAGATCACCGAGCACTTCACCTCAACGGAGCGCAATCCCGTCAAGGAGATCGCCGAGTCCGCGCGGACCGGCCCCGCCACGACGGTCCTCTCGGGCTTCGCAATCGGCCTTGAGTCCTCGGTCTGGGCGATCATCGCCGTCGCGATCGCCATCGGCATCGCGCTCGGCCTCGGCCAGGGCAACATCCACGAGGTCTTCTACTTCGTGGCGCTGATTGGCATCGGGCTGCTCTCGACGGCGGGGATGATCGTGTCCGAGGACAGCTTCGGCCCGGTGTCGGACAACTCGGCGGGCATCGCCGAGATGGCGGGTGAGTTCGAGGGCGAGGCCCAGCGCGTGCTCGTGAGCCTCGACGCGGTCGGCAACACGACCAAGGCGATCACCAAGGGCGTGGCGATCGGCTCGGCAGTCATCGCGGCCGTCGCGATCTTCGCCTCGTTCATCCAGACGATCGGCGACCAGGTGACGATCCCCGGGGTCAACATCACCCCGGCGAACGTGTTCAGCAAGATCCAGATCAACGTGGCGGACCCGAAGGTCTTCATCGGCCTGCTCNNCGATCGGCGGGCACCGTCGTCCAAGAGGTGCGCCGCCAGTTCCGCGAGCACCCCGGGATCATGGACTACACCGAGAAGCCCGAGTACGGCCGGGTCATCTCGATCTGCACGGCCGCGGCCCAGCGCGAGCTCGCGACGCCCGCGCTGCTCGCGGTGCTGGCGCCGGTGATCGTCGGCTTCGGAATCGGCTACCTCGCGCTCGGCGCGTTCCTCGCCGCGGCGATCCTCACCGGTCAGCTCATGGCCAACACGCTGTCGAACTCGGGCGGTGCGTGGGACAACGCGAAGAAGTTCATCGAGGACGGCAACGAGGGGGGCAAGGGCTCAGAGGCGCACAAGGCCGCCGTCATCGGCGACACCGTCGGGGACCCGTTCAAGGACACCGCCGGGCCGGCTCTCAACCCCTTGATCAAGGTGATGAACCTGGTCTCGCTCCTCGTGCTGCCCGCCGTGATCGCCCAGCAGCACCACGACGCGGCTCGGTACTCGATCGCCGGGGCCAGCCTGGTCGTGCTCGTCGGCGCGGTCGCCTTCTCCAAGCGCAAGTCCGAGTCCATGGCCGGTGACACGCCCGCGCCTGCCTCGGTGACGGCGGCATCCTGAGCTAGTCGCCGGGCGGACCCGACCGATGTCTAGGGTTCCGAGGACTATGACCAAGGGGCCGAGCACCGTGCCCGAGCGCGTCGACCGCCCACCCCGAGCATCGGGGCACTAGTGGGCGCCCTCGTGATCGTGGAGTCGCCGACCAAGGCGCGGCGGATCGAGAGCCTCTTGGGCGACGGCTACACGGTGCTCTCCTCGATCGGCCACGTCCGGGACCTGCCGACGTCGGCGACACAGGTGCCGAAGAGCGTCACGGACCCCGAGGTGCGCCGCCTGGGCGTCGACACCGAGAACCACTTCAAGGCGTTCTACGTCGTGACCGACCCCGCCAAGGTCCGGCCGCTGAAGGAGGCCCTCAAGCACGCCGACGAGCTCCTGCTGGCCACTGACGAGGACCGCGAGGGCGAGGCGATCGCCTGGCACCTCCTCGAGCTGCTCCGCCCGACCGTGCCGGTGCGCCGCATGGTGTTCCACGAGATCACCGAGGTCGCGATCCGCCACGCGCTCACCGAGACACGCGACATCGATGACAACCTGGTCAACGCCCAGGAGGCCCGTCGGATCCTCGACCGGCTCGTCGGCTTCGACGTGACCAAGGTCCTCTGGCGCGTGCTCCCCGGTGCCCGGTCCGCGGGGCGGGTCCAGTCCGTCGCCGTGCGGCTGGTCGTCGAACGCGAGCGCGAGCGCATCGCGTTCCGGGCGGCGACCTGGTGGGGGGTGGAGGCCAAGGTCCGCGCCGACGGCGAGGCGTTCGACGCACGGCTCGTCGAGGTTGACGGCCACCAGCTCGCCGACGGGTCGGACTTCGACCAGACCGGGACGGTCAAGGCCGCTGCGGCCCAGGTGCGGGTGCTCACCGGGGACGAGGCGACCGGCGTGGTCGCGGGACTCGAGGCTGCGACCCTGCGCGTCGAGGCGGTTACGTCATCGCCGCGCACGGAGCGCCCGAGGCCGCCCTTCATCACGTCGTCGCTCCAGATCGAGGGCTCGCGCAAGCTCGGCTGGTCCCCGGACCGCACGATGCGGATCGCCCAGGAGCTCTACGAGGCCGGGTGGATCACCTACATGCGGACCGACTCGACGACGCTGTCGAGCGAGGCGATCGACGCCTCGCGAGCCGCGGCGCGCACGCTCTACGGCGCGGACTACGTGCCTGGCCAGCCCCGCCGCTACGACAAGAAGGTGCGCAACGCCCAGGAGGCGCACG
>PLCI01000130.1:2871-8969 GCA_003135595.1 Acidimicrobiaceae bacterium
CGCTGCGAGCGACCGGCCAGCGCGTCATCTTCCCGGGCTTCCGCCGCGCCTACGTCGAGGGCAGCGACGACCCCGATGCCGAGCTCGCCGACCAAGAGCGCCTCCTGCCCGAGCTGGCCGAGGGCGGGGAGGTCCGCGTCGACGAGGCGACCGCGGCCCCGCACGAGACCAAGCCGCCCGCGAGGTTCACCGACGCGACGCTCGTGCGTCGGCTCGAGGAGCTGGGCATCGGCCGGCCGAGCACCTACGCGAGCGTCGTCAGGGTGATACGCGACCGCGACTACGTCTGGAAGAAGGGGACGGCGCTCATCCCGTCGTTCACCGCGTTCGCGGTCACCAACCTGCTCGAGCGCTACTACACCGAGCTCGTCGACTACGGGTTCACCGCCGCCATGGAAGACGACCTCGACGCGATCGCCGCGGGCGAGAAGGACCTCGACGCCTGGCTTCGGCCGTTCTACTTCGGCGACGACGCCGGGGGCACCGAGCTGGCTCGCCTCGGGCTGCGCCGGGCGACCGGGGGCGAGATCGACTTCGACCTGCCGTCGATCTACACGATCCCGATCGGCACCGACGAGGAGGGCATCGACGTCGTCGTGCGCGTCGGGCGCTACGGCGCGACGCTCCAGCGCGGCGAGGAGCGCAGGCCGGTGCCGGCCGAGACCGAGCCGGACACGCTCACCGTCGAGCGCGCGCTCGAGCTCTTGGCCGAGGGAACCGGGGACCGCGACGTGGGGGTCGACCCCGAGACCGGCCTCACCGTCGTCGCGCGCCAGGGCCGCTTCGGCCCCTACGTGCAGCTGGGTGCCCAAGGCGAGGTCGAGGGGCGCCCGAAGACCGCCTCGATGTTCCAGACGATGACGCCCGCGACGGTGACGCTCGACGAGGCGCTCCGGCTGCTGACCTTGCCACGGGTCCTCGGCGTCAATGCCGACGGGACCGAGGTGACTGCCCAGGGCGGCCGCTACGGGCCGTACCTGAAGGCGGGCACCGACACGAGGTCGTTGCCCGACGAGGCGTCGCTGTTCACCGTCACGCTCGACGAGGCGCTCGCGCTCTTCGCACAGCCGAAGACACGAGGTCGCCGGGCCGGCGCCCCGCCGCTGCGTGTGGTCGGCGACGACCCCGCCTCCGGCAAGCCGATCGAGCTCAAGCAGGGTCGGTTCGGACCGTACGTGACCGATGGGGAGACCAACGCGTCGCTGCGCACCGGCGACGATCCGGCGACCGTCTCGCTCGCGAGGGCTGCCGAGCTGCTCCAGGACCGTCGCGACCGTGGCCCGTCGACGCGCCCCGCTCGGGGGCGCGGGGTGAAGAAGGCGACGGCGAAGAAGGCGACGGCGAAGAAGGCGACGGCGAAGAAGTCGGCAGCCAAGAAGGCGGCGTCGACCGGGGCGACCGCGAAGAAGGCCACGGCGAAGCAGGCAGCGGCGAGGAAGGCGGCAGGCGCGAAGTCGAACGCGGCGCTCGCCGCGACGGTCCAGCCCAACGCGACGACTTCGACCAACCGAGCGGAGTGACACCGCGAGGCGCGTTCATCGCCTTCGAGGGCATCGACGGGTGCGGGAAGACGACGCAGGCGCGACGCGTCGCGGACGCGAGGGACGCACTGTGCACCTTCGAGCCCGGTGACACGGCGCTCGGCGCGGCACTGCGCGCCGTGGTGCTCGATGCCGACATGGGCATCGACGCGATCGCCGAGCTGCTGGTGATGGCGGCTGACCGTGCCCAGCACGTCGCCGAGGTCATCGAGCCCGCCCTGGTGGCGGGTCGCGACGTCGTCTGCGACCGGTTCAGCGGCTCGACGCTTGCCTACCAGGGGCACGGGCGCCGACTCCACCTCGACTCGATCCGACGGGTGCTCGAGGTCGCGACGGGCGGCCTGGAACCCGACGTCACCATCCTGCTCGACTGCCCCGTGGGGATCGCGCGCGCGAGGCGCGCCGACCGCCCGACCGAGTCGGATCGCTTCGAGATCGACGACAGCTTCTCCGAACGGGTGCGGGCGGGATTCCTCGAGCTCGCGAGCGCGACTGCCAGCTGGCGAGTCGTCGACGCCGCGGCCCCTGAGGCGTCGGTTGCCCGCGCCGTGGACGACTGCATCGCGGCGGCAATCCGGTGAGCGACGTGCAGATCGATCTCTTCGGGGACGTCGTCGGGCAGTCCCGCGCGGTCGCCCAGCTGCGAGCCGCGCTGGCGCGACCCGTGCACGGGTATCTCTTCGTCGGGCCCCCGGGATCCTCGAAGTCGGCGGCCTCGCTGGGCTTCGCGGCAGGCCTTGTGTGCCCGAACGGCGGGTGCGGGCAGTGCGACAGCTGCGCGAGGGCGATGCGCGGCGTGCACCCCGACATCTCGACAATCGAGCGCACGGGCGCTGCGATCACGGTCGACGAGATCCGTGACGTCACGACCAGGGCGCTGCGGCGTCCCGTCGAGGGCGTCCGACAGGTGCTCATCATCGACGACGTGCACCTCGCGCTGCGCAGCGCGCCCGCGCTCCTCAAGACCCTCGAGGAGCCACCATCCAAGACCGTCTTCGTGCTCACCGCCGAGGACGTGGCGCCCGGACTCGCGACGATCGCGAGCCGCTGCGCGGTCATCACGTTCAGCGCACTCGGCGAGGCCGGCGTCGCGGAGTGGCTGATCCGCCGTGGTGTCGAGCCGCTGCACGCGAGGCTCGTCGCGGCCGGGGCCGCCGGGGACCTGCAGCGCGCCGAGCTGCTCGCCGACGACGCCGACTACCTCGTTCGCCTCGCGCGATGGCGTGACGTCCCGTCGCGACTCGACGGCAGCGGCGCGGCCGCCGCGGTCGCGGCCGAGGAGCTCCTCGGGAGCCTCGACGACGCGCTCGAGCCGCTGCGACGTCACCACGGCGCTGAGCTCAGCGCACTCGAGGACGAGGCGCGGCAGCGCGGCGAGCGCGGTCTTCCGGGCCGAAAGGAGATTGTGGAGCGCCACCAGCGCGCCGAGCGACGCTGGCGAACCGACGAGCTGCGATCGGGCCTCGCGGTGCTCCAGCGCGCGTACCGGGACCGCCTCCGAGCCGTGCTCGAGCAGCTCGACGACCAGCCCGGGAGCCCGGGGCTCCTCGAGGAGGCGCAGCGTGACGCGACGGCCGTCGAGCGTATCTCGAGCGCGTCGGCCGCCCTGAGTCGGAACGTCCAGGCACCGCTGCTGCTCGCGTCGCTCCTCGCCCAGCTCGAGACCGTGAGCTGACAGGCACTGGTTACCGCTCGGCGAGCACCTGTCCTACGTGAGCCGGTGATAGACCTTCTCGGATGCGCAAGGGCCTCACCAAGTTCGTCACAGGAGCGTTCGCGCTCGCCTCGCTGGGCGTCGTCGCCTCGATGTCCTCGGCCGGCGCGGCCTCGCACACGACCTGGCCGGTGACCAAGATCACCATCTCCATGGCGAACGCCTACAAGCCGAACCCGCCAGCCGGCGCAACGGACGACTACCACTGCTCGCTCGTCAACCCGAACGTCACCAAGGACTCGTTCATCACGTCCACCGACTTCAACCCTGGCGACGCGAAGTCGACCGAGGTGCACCACGCGATCCTGTTCCTCATCCCCCAGAGCTGGGCCGCGGCGGCGCAGGCCGCGAACAACAAGGGCAAGGGCTGGACGTGTTTCGGCGAGACGGTCCTCAGCGGCCAGCAGCTCCAGTTGCCCGGCTCGCCCGGAGGGAGCGGCAACCCGACGTGGCTCACGGCGTGGGCNNTACAACACGCTGGCGGGCGACGCGGCCATCAAGAGCTCGCTCACGCTCAGCACCGTGCCGATCGCCGACCCGCTCGCGTCGCTCTCCCTCGACCTGTACCCCGCGCCGCCCGACGTCCCCTGCCTCGCGAGTTGGAACCCGAAGACGACGCCCCTGTGCAAGAGGGCGAACTCGCTCAAGTACCTTGCCGCGCGCTTCGGACAGGACGCGGTGACCTTCGTCAACGGCCTCGAGTACATCTGCGGGCGCAACCCCAACAAGCCGCCGCAGGGCGACTCGACGAGCTGCACCTGGACCAACCACCGGACCGCAAGGATCGTCGCGGTCGGTGCGCACATGCACCTCACCGGCGCCAAGATCAAGATCACGCTCAATCCGGGGACGTCCAGGCAGAAGACGCTCGTGAACGTGACCAACTTCAACTTCGACTACCAGCGCGGCTACGACATGAATCCGTGGATCCCGATCAAGCCCGGGGACAAGGTCAAGGTCTCCTGCACGTTCAACCCGAAGCTCACCGACCAGCTTCCGCAGCTGCGCAGGACGCCTCGCCGCTTCGTGACCTGGGGCGACGGGTCCTCGGACGAGATGTGCCTCGCGCTCATCTACACCGTCGCGGGCTGAGTGCCCGAGAGGGTCAGTAGCCCCTCCAGCACGCGAAGATCACGTCCGCCACGGTGATCGCGACGTCGGCGCGGGACGTCGCCGGCTGTCCGAACCTTTGCGGCAGCCTGCCGACTTCGACCACCAGCACCTTGTTGTCCTTGCGCGAGACGGCCGACCCGTTCGACGCGGCGAACGCGCCCTGACCGACGTTCGCGATCGCGCCCGCGTCGCCGAGCGTCTGCTTGAGCCCTGCCATGTACGAGATCGTCTGGGCCAGCGTCGGCAGCTCCTGGACCCAGAGCGTCATCGTCGCGTGCCGGTACCGGTAGGTGCAGGCGTAGCGGTGGTTCTGCCACGTGGCGGTCGGCGCGGTGACCGGCGAGATCCCGAGCGTGTAGTTGATGTCGGCGACCGCCCTCGGCCGGCAGATCATCCGCGCCGACACCGAGGGCGTGGGGCCGTAGGTGTACTTGGGGGTGGGACGCGACGGCGCGGAGCCACCGCATCCGGCGAGCACCGTGGCGCCGAGCGACGCGACCAGAAGTCGTCGAAGCCACACGCTCGCAGGGTATCGAACCTTCCCCGGTATGGGCCCTGAACTAACCTGCACGATCTCGCCTGGGTAGCTCAGTGGTAGAGCAACGCACTCGTAATGCGTAGGTCATGGGTTCAAATCCCATCCCAGGCTCGTTTGTCTGTCACGGGCTCGTTGTCTGTTGGCTCGTTGTCTCATACGGGCTCGTCGTCCGTGCAGCCCGTGGCAGAGGCCTTCGGTCGCCCCGAGCCAGCTCCGGCGCTCTCTGTCAGACTCGCCGCATGATCACCTCCGTGCATACCTTGATCTACGCAGACGACCCCGACGCCGCGCGAGCGTTCTTCCGCGACGTGCTCGGCTTCACTGTGGTCGACGACGGCGGCGGATGGCTCATCTTCAAGCTGCCGCCCGCCGAGCTCGGCGTCCATCCGACGGACACCGGCGGGGTTCCCACGGGCACGGCGGCTCTCAGCCTCATGTGCGACGACATCGAGAAGACGGTCGTTGAGCTTCGCGAAAAGGGGGCCACGGTGTCCGGGGAGATCCACGACCGGGGCTACGGCCTCGTGACCAGCATCACCGTGCCGGGGGGCGTGACGCTCGAGCTGTACGAACCGAGGCACGCGACCGCGTTCAACCTCGACGGCTGACCTCCTCAGCGCGTCGCTGCTTCAACGGCGACCGCGAACGCGTCGGAGCGCTCCTTCCAGCTGCGGAACTGCGAGAAGCTCGGCGCCGCAGGCGACAGCAGCAGGATCCCGCTCCCTCCCAGCCACCCGAGCGCGAGGCGCACCGCCTCGTCCACGTTGCTGGCATCGAGCACCGCGACGTGGGTGTGGGGCCGCAGCATCCCACCGATCGCCGGGCCGTTGTCGGGAAGCGTGACGACCAGCGTGGCGCCCTCGCGGCCCGCGACCTCGGCAACGAGCTCGTCGTAGGCGACGCCTCGGTCGTGGCCGCCCACGAGCAGCGCGAGTCGCGCACCGACGAGCGCGTCGATGGCCGCGATCGTCGGCAGGGGATTCGTCGCGAGAGAGTCATCGATGAACCGGACCCCACCGTGTTGCGCGATCTCGTGGAATCGACCCTGCAGTGGCTCGTAGCCCTCCGCAGCTGCCAGGAGCCGGGCCTCGTCGTCTGATCCCGCGACACCAGCTGCTCGAAGCGCGCCGACGGCGACGGCTGCGTTCGAGGCTCCATGGCGGCCGGGTAGGCCCAGCGCGGCGGCGAGCGG
>PLCI01000181.1:0-149 GCA_003135595.1 Acidimicrobiaceae bacterium
GACCAGGGGATGATGTTCGGCTACGCCTGCGACGAGACCGACGACCTGCTGCCGTTGCCGATCTGGCTCGCTCACCGGCTCAGCATGCGGCTCGCCCAGGTGCGGCGCACGGGCCAGCTCGGGTACCTGCGCCCGGACGGCAAGACCCA
>PLCI01000181.1:228-3155 GCA_003135595.1 Acidimicrobiaceae bacterium
GTCGACACCTACGGCGGCATGGCTCGACACGGCGGCGGCGCCTTCTCGGGCAAGGACCCCTCCAAGGTCGACCGCTCGGGCGCCTACGCGGCGCGATGGGTCGCCAAGCACGTCGTCGCCTCGGGCGCCGCACGGCGCTGCGAGGTCCGTGTCGCCTACGCGATCGGCGTCGCGCGCCCAGTGTCCGTCGAGCTCGAGACCTTCGACACCGCGGCTGCCGATCCGGTCAAGGTCGCCGACGCGGTCGCCGAGCTGTTCGACCTGCGACCCGCGGCGATCATCGACGAGCTCGAGCTGCGTCGTCCCGTGTACCAGAAGACCGCCGCGTACGGGCACTTCGGCCGCCCGGAGCGGGAGTTCACCTGGGAGCAGACCCCCAGGGCCGACGAGCTGCGCCGCGCCCTCGGCCTCTAGGGCGTGACCCCCGCGGTCGCGAGGGTCCTGCCTGACCTCCCCGCGGTCGACCGCGTCTTTGACTACGACGCGTCTCAGGCCAGCCCGCCGGCGGGCATCGGCGACAGGGTGCGCGTGTCGCTGCAGGGCCGCAGCGTGCGCGGCTGGGTCGTCGGCGTCGCGGACCGCGCCGAGCGGACCGGCCTCAAGCCCCTCGCCCGCCGCCTGGGCATCGGGCCGCCGCCCTCGGTCGTCGAGCTGTGCGAGTGGGCGGCGTGGCGGTGGGCGGGGCCCTGGTCCAAGCTCCTCTCGACCGCGTCGCCTCCGCGCGTCATCACCAAGCTGCCGGACGGACCGCCTGCTACGAGCGCCCCCAACGTGCACAACCAGCTTCGCGTCGTCGGCCAGCGGCTCGTCCGACAGGGCGCGGCGACGCTCGTGCGGGTCGGACCCTGCACCGATCCGATCGAGCTCGTGCTCGCGATGCTCCACGGCGTGGAGGCGACCGGTGCGACGGGCTCGCTCATCGTCACCACGCCGACGACCGCGTGGGCGCAACGCCTCGCGGAGCGCCTGGTGCACCGCGGGGTCAACGCGGTAGGCCCTGACCACTGGGCCGCCGCCGCGGCTGGCTTCCCCGTGGTCGTGGGCGCCCGAGCGGCCTCGCTCGCCCCGGTGCCCTCGCTTGCCGCGGCCCTCGTCCTCGACGCGCACGACGGCGCGTACCGCCAGACCCAGACGCCGTGCTGGGACGCCGTGACGATGCTGGCCGAGCGCTGCCGGCGCGCCGGCGCGCCGCTCGTCGCCACGAGCTGGTGCCCTGACCCCACGCTGCTCGCCTTGATCCGGCACGTCGAGGAGACCGAGCACGAGGCGAGGATGTGGCCCCGCCTCGTCGTCGCGGACCTCAGCGTCGCGGACCCGCGCGAGCGCCAGCTCTCCTCGACCTTCGCCAACGCCGCGCACCGCGCGCTCGCCGAGCCAGGTCCGGGTGCCCGCGTCGTCGTCGTGCTCCAGCGCCTGGGCGGCACCCGGCTCATGTCGTGCCGCGCGTGCGGCGCGCTCGCAGTGTGCGAGCCGCACGGGCTCGCGCTTCGCGAGGGCGCGCTGGGCTACGGCTGCGCGGCGGGGTGCGTCGAGCACCCACGGCTGTGCGTGCGCTGCGGCGCGACCACGCTGCGCGTGCTGCGAGAGGGCATCACCTCGCTCACGAAGCGCGTGTCGTCACTCCTCGGTGTCGAGGCGGTCGAGGTGTCGGCGGCCACGAAGGAGCTCGACGGCGACGCACGCGTGGTCGTCGGNNGACCTCGACGACTACCTCTGCGCTCCCCGGGCGCACGGGTCCCTCGAGGCGCTGCGCGCCATCGGCCTCGCGGGCCGGATCGTCGGCGCGCGAGGCTCGAACTCGCCGGGCAGCGTCGTGGTCCAGACACGACTTGCGACGCACCCCGCCGTCGTGGCCGCGGGGCGCGGCGAGCCTGCGCCGCTGATCGCCGCGGAGGCGGCGATGGCTCGCGAGCTCGGCCTGCCGCCCCACGTGGCTCTGTGCTCGCTGCGGGGCGCGGGCGCCGCGGTCTTCGCCTCGGCGCTGGCGAGCTCGCAGATAACGGTGTCGGCGTCGGCTGGCGGCTTCCTCGCGGTAGCCCCCTCGCACCGCGAGCTGTGCGACGCGCTCCCCTCGACGCCGCGGCCCCACGAGCCGCTGCGCGTCGAGGTCGATCCGCGCGAATGAGGGCCACGTACGCTTGTGCCATGAACGTGCTCGACATCCGCAAGTACGGCGACCCGGTGCTCCGCGAGGCCGTCAAGGACGTCGAGGAGATCGACGCCCGGCTCGCCTCGCTCGCTGAGGTGATGATCGAGACGATGCACGCCGCCCCGGGCGTCGGGCTCGCGGCGAACCAGATCGGCGTGTCCAAGCGGCTGTTCGTCTACGACGCCGGCGACGGTCCGGTGACGGTCGTCAACCCGAGGATCATTGAGTCCGACGGGGAGTTCACCTACACCGAGGGGTGCCTGTCGGTGCCGGGCTTCGCGTGGGAGATCACTCGACCGGACCGCGTGCATCTCGTCGGCCTCGACCTCGACGGCAACGAGCTGTCGATCGAGGCGAGCGAGTTTGAGGGCCGGATCTTCCAGCACGAGGTCGACCACCTCGACGGGATCCTGCTCGTCGAGCGGCTCGACCCGGACCAGCGCCGCGAGGCACGGGCGGTGCTGCGCGCCGAGTTCTCGAGCCAGCGCCGGGAGCCCGGGTCCTCGTCGCCGCTCGAGCTCTGATGCGGCTGGCGTTCTGCGGCTCGCCCAGCTTCGCGGTCCCGGTCCTTCACGCCCTCCTCGACGCCGACCACGACGTCGTGTGCGTCGTCTCGCGACCCGACCGGCGTCGCGGGCGAGGCGGCGCAGCGACGCCGACGCCCGTGAAGGCGGCGGCGCTTGCGCGGGGCATCTACGTCACCGAGCGTGTCGACGAGCTCGGGTCGATGGAGCTCGACATGGGCGTCGTCGTCGCCTACGGGGCGATGGTGCCGACG
>PLCI01000181.1:3186-7031 GCA_003135595.1 Acidimicrobiaceae bacterium
TGCCTGATGCGGCTCGAGCCGACGCTCGACACCGGACCCGTCTACGCGCACGCGCAGACCGCCGTGGACGACAAGGACCTCGAGTCGCTGCGGGCCGAGCTCGTGGCGCTCGGCACCGCCCTGTTGGTCGGCCTCCTCGCTGCGGGTCCCGGCGGGATGCCCGAGCCCGTGCCCCAGGTGGGTGAGCCGACGTACGCGAGGAAGGTGACCGACGACGAGCTCGAGCTCGACTTCGCTCGCCCCGCCCGCGACCTTGCACGGGTCGTGCGACTGGGTCGGGCCCGCACGACGGCCAACGGGCGACGCATGGTCGTGCGCGCCTGCGAGGTGCTCGACGCCGCGCCCGGCGCGCCCGGCGAGCTGCTCGGCGACGTCGTCTCGTGCGGCCAGGGCGCGCTTCGGCTCGTGGTGATCGTGCCCGAGGGGCGCCGGGCGATGGCGCCAGCCGCCTGGCGCAGGGGCCTGCGCGACGACGTGCCGACGCACCTTGGCGCGACGTCCGGCCCGTAGGCTCGCGTCGGTGGCACGCCAGCCGGACGCGCCCGTCGGCGCCCTGCAGATCGCCCCTTCGATCCTTTCGGCCGACTTCAGTGACCTCGCCTCGGCGATCCACGCCGTCGACGCCGCGACCGACCGGCTCCACATCGACGTCATGGACGGCCACTTCGTGCCCAACCTGACGCTCGGGCCGTCGGTGGTCGCCTCGATCCGGCGCTGCTCGGCGAAGTTCTTCGACTGCCACCTCATGGTGACGGACCCCGGCGAGTACCTCGGCGCGTTCGCCGAGGCCGGTGCGGACGGCTGCACGGTGCACGTCGAGGTCGGCAACACCGCCGCACTGATCGCCCAGGCGCGCGCGCTCGAGCTCAACGTCGGGCTCGCGTGCAACCCCGACACGCCCTTCGAGGCGGTCGCGCCCTGGCTCGAGAAGGTGGATCTCGTGCTGTGCATGACGGTCTTTCCCGGGTTCGCCGGGCAGGCGTTCATCGAGTCGGTCCTCGACAAGGTCGCACTGGTCCGCGCGGCGGTCGACCGAGGGGGACTCGCCGTCGACATCGAAGTCGACGGTGGCATCGACCACGAGACCGCGCCTCGGGCGGTCGCCGCGGGCGCCAACGTGCTCGTCGCGGGCAGCGCGATCTTCGGTGCGCCGTCACCACTCGCCGCCGCTCGCGACCTGCACGCCGTCGCCGCCGCACGATGACTATCGACGAGGAGATGATGGCCCACGCTGCGGCCGTCGGTCGCGAGGCGCGGCACACGGCGCGGCCGAACCCATGGGTCGGCGCCGTCGTCGCCGACGAGCGGGGCACGGTCCTCGCGAGTGCGGCGACCGAGCCGCCAGGTGAGCGCCACGCCGAGGTGGTGGCGCTCGACGCTGCCGGCCCTGCCGCGCGCGGCGCCACGCTGTACGTGACGCTCGAGCCGTGCGCGCACACCGGGCGCACGCCGCCGTGCACGACGCGGGTGCTCGCCTCGGGGGTCGCCCGCGTCGTCGTGGGCGTGCTCGACCCGGATCATCGCGTCTCGGGCCGCGGCGTGCGCGACCTTCGAGCTGCGGGCATGCAGGTCGACGTCGGCACCGGTGCGAGCGAGGTGCGCGACGACCTCGCCCCGTACCTGCACCACCGCACGACCGGTCGGCCGCTCGTCGTCCTCAAGTGGGCCGCGACGCTGGACGGCCGGACCGCCGCGGCGGACGGCTCGTCGAAGTGGGTCACCTCGGAGGCGGCTCGCCTCGACGCGCATCAGCTGCGCGCCGACAGCGACGCCGTCTTGGTGGGGGCCGGCACCGTTCGCCGTGACGACCCGTCGCTCACGGTGCGCCTCGACGGCTTCGATCGCCAGCCGCTGCGCGTGGTCCTCGGGCACGCAGCGGCGACCGCAAAGGTCCAGCCCTGCCTCGAGTTCCAGGGCGACCTGGTCTCGATGCTCGAGGACCTCGGCGAGCGGGGCGTCCTGCAGCTGCTCGTCGAGGGGGGCGCGCGCGTCGCGCACGACTTCGTGGCGGCCCGGCTGGTCGACCGCTACGTCGCCTACGTCGCCCCCGCGCTGTTGGGTGGCGACGACGGATCGCCCGTGCTCGCCGGAGTTGGCGCACCGAGCATCGCAGAGGCGCTGCGCGGTCGATTCGTCTCGGTCACCCGCGTCGGCGAAGATCTGCGCGTGGAGGTCGCACCCTGATGGCGCTGACGCCGATCGAAGAGGCGGTCGCCGCGATCGCGGACGGCAAGATCGTCGTGGTCGTGGACGACGAGGACCGCGAGAACGAGGGCGACCTCGTGATGGCGGCCGAGGCCGTCACGCCCGAGTCGCTCGCGTTCTTCCTCGAGCACACCTCCGGGGTCATCTGCGCGCCCATCGAGCCCGAGCGCGCCGACGCGCTGGACCTTCCGCTCATGGTGCTCGCCAACACCGAGGCGCAGCGCACCGCGTTCACGGTGTCGGTCGACTTCCGTCACGGCACGTCGACGGGGATCTCGGCGCACGACCGCGCCGCGACGCTCAACGCGCTCGCCGACCCGACGACACAGGCCTCGGACTTCAACCGTCCCGGGCACATCTTCCCGCTTCGATACCGCCCGGGCGGCGTCCTCAAGCGAGCGGGGCACACCGAGGCGACCGTCGACTTGTGCCGGATGGCCGGGCTCGCGCCCGCGGGCATGCTCTGCGAGGTCGCGACGGAGGACAAGTTGGCGATGGCGCGGCTGCCGGACCTGGTCGCGTTCGCCGAGGCGCACTCGCTGCCGATCATCACGATCGCCGACCTCATCCGGTACCGCCGGCACCATGAGCGCCTGGTTCGCAGGATGGCCGAGGCCAGGCTCCCCGTCACCGAGGGCGGCGGCTTCCGGGCCGTCGTCTACGAGTCGGTGCTCGACGGCGAGCAGCACCTCGCCTTGGTCCTCGGCGAGGTCGACGGCGAGGAGAACGTGCTCGTCCGGGTCCACTCAGAGTGCCTCACGGGCGACGTGTTCGGGTCGCTTCGCTGTGACTGCGGGACCCAGCTGCACTCGGCGCTCGAGTTGATCTCGAAGGAGGGCAGCGGCGTCGTGGTCTACCTGCGCGGCCACGAGGGCCGCGGGATCGGGCTCGGGCACAAGATGCGGGCCTACGCGCTCCAAGAGGACGGCCGCGACACCGTCGACGCGAACCTCGAGCTTGGCTTCGCCGCGGAGACCCGCGAGTACGGCATCGGCGCGCAGATCCTGGTCGACCTCGGCATCTCGACGATGCGGCTCATGACGAACAACCCCGACAAGTTCGGCGGCCTGGAGGGATTCGGGCTCGACATCACCGAGCGCGTCCCGCTGCAGAGCTCGCCCACTGAGGAGAACCTCGCCTACCTGCGCACGAAGCGCGACCGGATGGGACACCTGCTGGAAGGACTCGATGGCGTCGTCGGATGAGGCTCCCATCGACGCAGCGGCATTCGAGCGCGTCGATGGCTCCGTCGGCGCGCAGCTGCAGGGGTCCTTGGACGGACGCGGCCTGCGCGTGGGCATCGCGTGCTCGAGATTCAACGGGGGGATCACGACGCGTCTGCTCGACGGGTGCCTCCAGGGGCTGGCCGCAGCGGGGGTGGACAATGCCGACATCACCGTCGCGTGGACCCCGGGGGCGTTCGAGCTCCCCCTCCTCGCCCAGGCGTTCGCGACCGCCTCGGTGCCTGCTGACGCGGTCGTGTGCCTCGGAGCGGTCATCCGCGGTGAGACCGGCCACTACGACGTGGTCGCGGGGCAGTGCGCACAGGGCATCCAGAACGTCGCGTGCGACACCGGTGTGCCGGTGATCTTCGGCGTGCTGACGTGCGAGTCGCTGGGCCAGGCGCTCGAGCGCTCCGC
>PLCI01000003.1 GCA_003135595.1 Acidimicrobiaceae bacterium
GCACTGGCCGCTCGCGCCTTCGAAGGCGCGGCAGCGATGCGACTCGCCCACCTGCCGCTCACGAAGGAGCGCGCCCTGACCGAGCAGCTCATCGCGCTCGCGGTGGAGACCGGGCAGCCCGCGGCGCGCGCGCTCGAGGTAGCGGTCCTTCCGGTCACGCTGCGCGTGCTCGGCCGATTCGAGCTTGCCCGCGGCGGCAGGGCGGTTCGCATCTCGTCGGGACAGGGCGCACAGCTCGTGAAGCTCGTCGCGGTCAGCGCTGGGCGACTCCCCGCGGAGCGAGCGATCGAGGCGCTGTGGCCCGAGGTGGACCTCGACGCGGGCCGCAACCGGCTCCGCACCGTGCTCAACCGGCTCCGCACCGAGGCCGGCGAGGTCATCGTCCGCGACGGCGAGACGCTTGCGCTCGACGAGGCGATCGCGGTCGACCTCGCGCAGTTCGACCAAGAGTCGCGGCGAGCGCTCGCGCTCGGGCGCTCCGAGCCCACGCACGCCGTGGCGCTCGCGAGGTCGGCGATCGCCAAGTACCGCGGCGACCTGCTGCCTGACGACCCCTACGAGGAGTGGACCGAGCCCGCGCGCCAGCACGCGCGCCGCGTGGCGCTCGAGCTGCTCGAGCTCTGCGCCGACGTCGCGATGGCCCGCGGCGACCTCGACGAGACGAGCTGGGCGGTCGAGCGCGCGATCGACCTCGTCCCTGACGACGATCGCTGGTACCTGCGGGCCGCCGAGACCCTCGCGGCGCGCGGCAGCCGCGGCGCCGCGGTCTCGGTGCTGCGCCGGGCCCGCCGCGAGCTGTCCCGCCAGGGCCTCGACGAGCCCGAGCGGCTCGTCGCCCTCGAGCGCGAGCTCTCCGGCGCGGTCTCCTAGAGGCCGGCGACGATCGAGCCGGGCGCTCGGACTAGTCGGTCCTCGGCTTGAGAGTCGGGAACGGGACGACCTCGCGGATGTTGGCGACGTCCGCCACGATCATCGCGAGCCGGTCGATGCCGACCCCGAGCCCCGCGGTCGGAGGGAGCCCGTACTCGAGCGCGACGACGAAGTCCTCGTCGAGCTCGAACGCCTCGTCGTCGCCCATCGCGCGCGCCTGGGACTGCATCTCGAAGCGCTTGCGCTGCTCGTCGGGATCAGTCAGCTCGGAGAAGCCGTTCGCGAGCTCGCGCTGGACGCAGAACGCCTCGAAGCGTTCGGTGAGCAGGTCGTCGCCTCGCAACCGCCGCGCGAGCGGCGAGACCTCGAGCGGGTACTCGGTGACGAACACCGGATCCCAGATCTCGGCCTCGACCACCGCGTCGAACAGCGCCATCAGCAGCTTGCCCGAGCCGGCAGCCGCCGGAGCGGCGCCACCGGCCTCATCGAGCAGCGATCGCAGCCGCTGCTCGTCGGTGTGGACCGAGACCTCGGTGCCGAGGCGCTCGGACACGAGCTCGGCCATGGTGCGCCGCGGCCACGGTGCGGCCATGTCGAGGGGACGGCCCTGGTAGTCGATCGACGTCGTGCCGCACACGTCCGTGACGCAGCCGCTGATCAGCTCCTCGGTGAGCGTCATCATGTCCTTGTAGTCGAGGTACGCCGCGTAGACCTCGACGGTCGTGAACTCGGGGTTGTGCTTTGGGCTGATCCCCTCGTTGCGGAACAGCCGACCGAGCTCGAAGACGCGCTCGTAGCCGCCGACGACCAGGCGCTTGAGCCACAGCTCAGGCGCGACGCGCAGGGTGAAGTCGGCGTCGAGGGCGTTGTGGTGCGTCGAGAAGGGCAGCGCGCCGCCCGAGTGGACCGCGTTCAGGATCGGCGTCTCGACCTCCACGAAGCCCTGCGCCCACAGCCGCTCGCGCACCGCGCGGGCCAGCGCGAAGCGCTTCGACAAGGCGACGCGCGCGTCTGGGTTCGCCCACAGGTCCGCCTCTCGGCGGCGGTATCGCAGGTCCGGGTCGGTGATGCCCACCCACTTGTCACCGAAGCCGTGGCGTGTCTCGGCGAGCAGCACCCAGTCGGCGACCTTGACGGACAGCTCGCCGCGGCGTGTGCGCATGACCTCGCCCGTCGCACCGACCCAGTCGCCGATGCGCAGCTTGCCGAAGCGCTCGAACTCCTCGGTGTCGGCCTCCGAGGCGAACAGCTGGACCTCGCCCGTCGAGTCGCGCAGCGTCGCGAAGGCGAGCTTGCCCTGGGGTCGCACGAGCATGACGCGCCCCGCGACGGCGACCACGGCGCCCGAGCTCGCGCCCTGGTCGAGTGCCTCGAAGCGCTCGCGGACGTCGGCCGCGAACGCGGTGTGCGAGAAGGCGTAGGGGGTCTCGGTCATGCCGCACCGCCGTTGCGCTCGTAGACGAGCCGGAGCCCGTGCAGCGTGAGCCATGGCTCGACGAAGTCGGTCGATGTCGTATACGGGGCGATCAGCGCGGAGAGCCCGCCCGTGAGCACGATCGTCGACTCCCCGAGACTCTGCTCGAAGCGCTCGCACATCCCGTCGACCTGGGCCGCGAAGCCGTAGAGCACGCCGGACTGGATCGCCTCCTCGGTCGACTGGCCGATGACCGTGCGGGGCTCGACGAGCTCGACCGCGCGAAGGGCGGCGGCGTGCGCGTACAGCGCGTCGAGGGAGATCGCGACCCCCGGGACGATCGCGCCGCCCAGGTACTCGCCCTCCGTCGAGATCGCGTCGAAGGTCGTCGCGGTGCCGAGGTCCACGACGACGCACGGGCCGCCGTAGAGGTCGTAGGCACCGACCGCGTTCGCGATCCGGTCGGCGCCCACCTCCTTCGGGTTGGCGTAGCGGATCGGCATGCCGGACTTGGTGCCGGGGCCGAGCACCACGCAGTGGGCTGAAGGGAGCCACCTCGTCACCATGCGACGCAGCTGGCCCGTCACCTCGGGGACCGAGGAGCTGATCGCGACGCCCGTGACGGTCGCCACGAGGTCGAGCCCCTCGAGGTCGAGGAGCTGGGTGATGACGACGGCGTACTCGTCGGTGGTGCGAGACGAGGCCGTGGAGAGTCGCCAGTGATACACGAGCCCCCGGGCGGACTCGCCCTCCGAGGCGACTGCCGCGCCCGCACCCCGCCCGTCCGGCGAGGCGTCGCCGTCGCGGGCGTAGAGGCCCACGACGGTCTCGGTGTTGCCGACGTCGATCGCGAGCAGCATCACGACATCATCCCTCGTGCAGGTCGAGGCCCATGTCGAGGACGCGGACGCTGTGCGTGAGGGCGCCCGAGCTCACGGCGTCGACGCCGGCTGCGGCGAACGCCGGCGCGGTTGCCACGGTGATGCCCCCCGATGCCTCGATGAACGTCACCGGCCGCGTCGCCCGGATCCGAGCGACGCATGCCGCGACGCGGCCCGGCGCCATGTTGTCCAGCAGCACCGCGGTCGCGCCCGCGGCGATCGCCTCATCGACCTGGTCCTCGGTGTCGCACTCGACCTGCACCCGCGTCGACGGGTACCGGCGGACCGCGTCGCGCACCGCGTCGGCGATCGAGATGACGCCCAGGTGGTTGTCCTTCAGCAACACCGCGTCGGAGAGCGACGCTCGGTGATTGGTGCCGCCACCGGCACGCACCGCTGCCTTCTCCAGGGCACGCAGACCCGGTGTCGTCTTGCGCGTGTCGAGCACGGCAACGTCCTCGGCGACGGCGTGCACGGCGTCCACCAGCGCGCGGGTCGCCGTCGCGATGCCCGAGAGGTGGCACAAGAAGTTGAGTGCGGTGCGCTCGGCCGCGACGATCGACCGCATCGAGCCCGAGATCGTCGCGATCACGTCACCGGCGGCGACGCGGTCGCCGTCGTGCCGGCGGAAGTCGACCTGGAGCGCCGCGTCGACCATTCGAAACGCGGCGAGGGCGCACGACTCTCCGGCGAGGACGCCGTCGTCGCGCGTCACGATGTCGGCGCTCGCGACGACCGCGGCGTCGATCAGGGCCCCGGTGAGGTCGCCGGACGGACCCAGGTCCTCGTCCAGCGCGACACGGACCGCGCGCTCGACCTCGGCGGGGGGCGGGCCGGCGGTCACCGCGTCGCCGTCAGGACAAGTCGTCGCTTCCACTCGTCGAGTGCGAGGGGGAACTCCGCTCGCACGTGACAGCCCCGTGACTCGGATCGGCGCAGGGCTGCGGTCAAGAGCGCCTCTGCGCAGGTGACCAGGTTGGCGAGCTCGGCAGCCGCGGGGTCGTCACCGGTCGCGGCGCCGCTGGCCGCCGCCACCGCGGCGCGCGCCGAGTGCAGGCTCGCCGCGGAGCGCACCACGCCGGCACCCCGGGTCATCGCGCGCTGGAGCCCGTGTCGTGCCTCGGTGACGTCCTTTTGGGAACCTGCGTGCGAGGTGTCGATCGAGGCGACGTGTATCGGGAGCATCGGGATGCCGCCTGGCTGGCCCAGCAGCGCCCGCATCGCGCCCGTCGGCGAGGGACCACGCTTGCCCGACTCGATGCCGTCGGTCACCCGTGCCGCGAAGACCATCCCCTCGAGCAGCGAGTTGGACGCGAGGCGGTTCGCGCCGTGCACGCCCGTGCAGGCGACCTCACCAACGGCGAAGAGCCCCTCCATCGCGGTCGCGCCATCGAGGTCGGTGACGATGCCGCCAGCCAGGTGGTGCGCGGCCGGTGCGATGGGCAGCCAGTCCGAGGAAGGGTCGAGACCGGCCTGCGCGAGGCTCGCAGAGAGCGTGGGGAACCGCGCGGCGAACTCCTCGAGACCCGTGGCGTCCAGCCACAGGTGCGAGACGTCGTCGCGCGCCATCTCGGCTGCCATCGCCCGGCTCACGACCGCTCGGGAGGCGAGTTCGTCGACGAAGCGGTCGCCCGACGCGTTGCGCAGGAGCGCCCCGTGCCCTCGGAGGGCCTCGGAGAGCAAGGGGCGCGGCATCGCGGGGTGGTGCAGCGCGGTCGGGTGGAACTGCATGAACTCGACGTCGGCGACCGGCACGCCGGCTCGCAGCGCGATCGCGAGGCCGTCGCCGGTCGCCGCGTGAGGATTGGTCGTCACCTCGAAGAGCTGGCCCGCGCCGCCGGTCGCCAGCACGACGGCACCGGCGCGAATTCGCCACGGCCGGTTGCGCTGACGATCGACCCCGGCGGCGCCGGCGATCACATCACCGTCGGAGAGGAGTTCGAGGGCGGGATGATGATCGAGGATCCTGACGCCGGCCCGACGCACACGGCGGCGCATGAAGTGCATGTAGTCCGGGCCCCGCAGGTTGGCGAGGTAGGGCTTGCCGGTCTCGTCATTGGGAAACGGGTAGCCCCAGGCCGCCAGCGCGTGGAGCTTCTCCCACGCGGTATCGAGCGTGCGGTGCGCCCAGCGCGGGTCGGCAAGGCCGTGGGTGAGGGCAAGGCGCCGGTCGATCGCGGCACGGCGCTGGTCGCCCGGCGGCACAAACCAGGTTCCGGTGTTGGAGGGCGCCGTGGCGCCGCTGGTGCCGAGGTATCCCTTGTCGACGAGCACGATTCGGGCGCCGGCCGCCGCGGCCTCAACCGCTGCCCAGGCGGCCGCAGGACCGCCGCCGATCACCAGCACATCGGCCNNCGGTCATACGCCGGCAACGGCCTGCAGCGGCTCGGCTGTCCAGGCGGGATCATCGAAGACGCTGGCGGGCAACGGCAGGCCGTAATGCTCGCGCAACGTCGTCCCCTCGTATTCGGTGCGGAACAGCCCGCGACGCTGCAGGATCGGGATCACCTCGGCGCTGAACGCGTCAAGCTGCGCCGGCAGCAGCGGCGGCATGATGTTGAACCCGTCGGCCGCGCCGTCCTCGAACCAGTCCACGATAAAGTCGGCGATCTGCTCGGGCGTGCCAGCGGTGACGTAATGCCCGCGCGCGCCGGCCAGATAGCCGAGCAATTGCCGCAATGTCAGCTTGTCGCGCCGCACGAGGTTGATGATCACCTCGGTGCGGCTGCGCGCGGCCTCTACCGAACTCGGGTCGGGGAAATCCTCCGGAGCGAGCGGGCGATCGAGCGGCAGGTGCGAAAAATCGTGCCCGCCGAAGCGGCCCGACAGCCGCTTGCGCCCGACCTCGGGATCGGTGAGGTCGTTGACCTCGCGTGCGAGCCGCGTCGCCTCGGCTTCGGTGGCGGCGATCATCGGGCTGAGACCCGGCAGGATCAGAACGTGCTCCGGCAGCCGGCCCTCGGCCGCGGCCAGCTGCTTCAGATCGGCGTAGAATTCCTGCGCCGTCGCCTTTGCCATATGAGCGGTGAACACCGCATCGGCATGCCGCGCGGCGAACTGGCGACCGGTGTCGGACGAGCCCGCCTGCACCAGCACCGGCCGGCCCTGCGGGCAGCGCGGCAGGTTGAGCGGCCCGGCCACATGGTAGAAATCGCCGCGGTGCTTGATCGCCCGAATGCGGTTCGCTCGCGCATAGATTCCCGCGGCTCGGTCGTCGACCACCGCGTCGGCCGCCCAGCTGTCCCACAGGGCCTTCACCACCNNCCATGAACTCTTCACCCCGAGCGTAGCGGTCGGCGTGGCTCACCTGGCCGGCGCCGCCGTAATTCTCAGCCGCGGTCGCGAGCCACGAGGTGACGATGTTCCATGCCGCGCGGCCGTTGCTGATGTGGTCGATCGAGGCAAACTGCCGCGCGAGATTGAAGGGCTCGGTGTAGGTGGTCGATGCGGTGGCGATCAGCCCGACCCGGCTGGTGACCCCGGCCAGCGCCGCCAGCACCGTGATCGGCTCGAGCCAGGTGCGCGGCGCCTGCGCGACATCGCCGCCCAGCGCCAGCTGATCGGCGAAAAATATCGAATCGAACAGCGCAGCCTCGGCGCGCTGTGCCAGATC
>PLCI01000055.1:0-10531 GCA_003135595.1 Acidimicrobiaceae bacterium
GGACCTACGAGGACGTGATCGAGGTGGTGAGCGGGGCCGGGCCCCGCCTCGACGAGATCATGCTGCCCAAGGTCCAGTCCGCCGCCGAGGTCGTCGCCCTCGACCTGCTGCTGACCCAGATAGAGCGCAACTGCGGCCTGCCGGTCGGCCACGTGGGCATCGAGGCCCAGATCGAGACGGCCCGGGGGCTCATCAACGTGGAAGAGATCTGCGCGGCGTCGCCCCGGCTCGAGACGATCATCTTCGGCCCCGCGGACTTCGCCGCGTCGATCGAGATGCCGGTCCTGACCGGCGGGGTGGCGATCCCCGAGTACCCCGGCGACCACTTCCACTACGTGTTCTCCAAGATCCTCATGGCGGGGCGCGCCAACGGCCTCCAGGTGATCGACGGGCCATTCCTGAAGGTCCGCGACCCCGACGCCTTGCGGGAGTTCTCCATGCGCGCTCGGATGCTCGGCTACGACGGCAAGTGGGCGCTCACCCCCGACCAGGCGGTGATCCTGAACGAGGTGTTCTCGCCCACCCAGGAGCAGTACGACCGCGCCTGGGACATCCTCGCGGCCTACCGCACGGCCACCGAGGACGACCACAAGGGCTCGGTCATGTTCGGCGACGAGATGATCGACGAGGCCTCCCGCAAGATGGCGACCAAGTTCGTGACCCGCGGCGAGCGCGCCGGGCTCCGCCGCAGCGCCGGGTAGCTCAGCGCTGCTCGGCGAGGCGCCGGGCGATGACCTTGAGGCAGAGCGTCTCGTCGGCGCCCTCGAATATGGAGAGCACCCTCGCGTCCACGAAGTAGCGGCTCACGGGGTACTCCTCGGCGTAGCCCATGCCGCCGTGGAGCTGCATCGCCTCACGCGTCACCCACTCGGCCGCCCTGCAGACATATGCCTTGGCCATCGATGCCTGCAGCGAGCCGTCGCCGGTCGCCATGGTGCGCGCGACCTCGTAGGCGAACTGCCTCGAGCACTGGATGACCGCCGCCATCTTGCCGAGCTTGACCCGCGACAGCTCGTAGTCGAGCAGCACCGCGCCGAAGACGCGTCGGTCCCGCGCGTAGGCGACCGCGGCGTCGTAGGCGGCCTGCATCACGCCGAGCGCCCTCGCGGCCGTCTGGATCCGCCCGTTCTCGAAGCCGCCCATCTGCAGGTAGAACCCGCGCCCGAGTCCCTCGTCGCCCCCGATCAGGCAGTCGTCGGGAACGAACCAGCCCTCGAAGCTGAGCTCGTAGGAGTGCATGCCCCGGTAGCCGATCGTGTCGATCGGCCTGCCCTCGAGTCGACCCGGCCCTCGCCCGGCCTCGCCGGCCTGGTCGAAGCGAAAGCCGTGCGCGTCGCCGACGGGCTTCTCGACCAAGAGCACCGACAGCCCGCGATGCCCGGCTGCGCGGTCCGGGTCGGTGCGCGCGAGCAGCATGAGGACAGTCGCCCTCGCAGCGAACGTGCACCAGGTCTTGGTCCCGTTGATCACCCAGCCGCCGTCGGCGCGCGTGGCGGTCGTCGTGATCCCCGCCACGTCGCTGCCGAAGTCGGGCTCGGTGACCGCGACGGCGGCGAGCTCCTCACCCGAGGCGAGCCTCGGCAGCCAGCGCGACCGCTGGGCCTCGGTCCCGCCGTTCACGAGCGCCCTCGTCAGGATCTCCGGCCGCGTGATGAGCGAGCCGCCGATCCCCAAGGACCCCCAGGTCAGCTCCTCGGTCGCGACGACCATGCCCAGATAGTCGTGCTCGCCGCCCGAGGCGAAGCCGCCGTAGGCCTCGGGCACGCTCAGCCCCAGGCCACCGAGCTCGGCGAGGCCGCTGATGAGCGCCTCGGGGATGTCGCCGTTGGTCCGGTGGACGTGCTCGGCGTGGGGGCGCACCTGCTCGGCCGCGAACCGATGGAAGGTGTCCGCGACGAGCGTGAAGTCCTCGTCGAGGTGGCTCGGCCCGGGCGTCTCGGCGAGCGCGCCGACGAAGGCGGGGTCGAGGCACGCCGCGACGAACCCTCGCACGGGATCGAGCCAGTGCGGCTCGACGCCGAACAGCGCCTCGCGGCCCGTCGTCTTGGCCGCTAGCTCCGCGGCCGCGTCGGCGATGAACGCGAACGCGAGGCGCGCCTCGAGCTCCCCGTGTGACGCGTAGCGAAGCGCGGCACGGGCGACCGCGGTCGCCGACGCCGCATGGGCGAGCTCGTAGGCGAGCGTCTGGTTCTTGTCGACGCCGCCGAGCTCGACGAGTCGGCTTGTCGCGGCGGCGACCGTGCGCTCCATCGCCTCGATTGTGTCGGCGGCGCCCTTGAGATCGGCTGCCACGTCGGTCACGCGCGCCAAACTAAGCGATCGGAGCGCTCTGCCCGCGTGGCCCCGGCCCGTAGGATTCGCGCGTGCAGGTGACCATGCTCTTGTGCGACAGCGCCCAGGTCGCCGACGGCAAGCTCTACATCCTGGGTGGCGGCTGGTCGATCACGGGACCCATGCCGGTGCCGTCCGCGGTCGCCGTCAAGCTCCTGGTCGACTGGCACGAGCTGTCCCGCCCGCACCACTGGGAGCTGTTCTTGGAGGACGCCGACGGAGGGCCCGTCATGATCGAGACGCCAGAGGGCGCCCAGCCGATCGAGATGCGCGGCGACTTCCAGGTCGCCCAGCCAGAGGGCGTTCCCGAGGGCTCGCCTGTCGACGTCCCGATGGCGGTCAACCTCGGCCCGCTGCAGCTCGTGCCGTCGAGTCGCTACTCGTGGCGGTTCCTCGTCGACGGGGAGAGCCTGCCGGGCGCGTCGGTCTCGTTCACGACTCGCGCCGCTGAGGAGACGCCGACCGAGTCCTGAGCGACCGGACCGCCTGGCGCGCGAGCCCGGCGCGGTCGAAGAGCCAGACGAGCCCGATCGTCGCCGCGACGATCGGGAGCCCGCCGAGCTCGAAGCGGAAACGGTTGTTCTCCGCGGCCTCGAGCAGGTTCGTCGTCACGAACACCGACGCGAAGATGACCCAGATCCACAGCGCCGCCGCGGCCTTCGCGCGGTCGACCCTGCGGCGACGCCACGCGACGATGGGCAGCACGAGCAGGGCGAGGAGCGTCTCGATCGCCACGGTGATCGAGACGTTCGAGAGCGACGGCCCGACGCCGTGCTCGATGACCGCCGTCGCGGGATACGGGTCGGGGGCTCCCTGGAAGAGCACCGCGGCGTCGTAGAGCGTGGTGTAGCCGTCGAGGTGCCACGTCAAGTCACCCGGGAGCCCCACGGTCGCGAAGTACTGCTCGCTCGGCAGCAGCCAGAGCCGCAGCCCGATCGTCGTGTTCTTGAGGTAGTGCAGGGGGCGGTGCGCGATCCAATCGAGGTCGTTCGCGAGGTAGGAGTTCGCGATCCCGATGTACGCGATGTTGTTGTAGTTCGGGTTCGGGAAGTACTTGGGGCCCGGCTTCAGTCGCTGGTCGAGCGCCTGCTGGCCGGTCGCGGCGTGGGTGCCGAGCGATCCGTACGAAGCGAGCGGTGAGAATGGCCTGATCGCGGCGGTGGGGCTGAGCACGCCCTGCTTGATGAGCGCGTTGACGTCGGCGCGCGAGTCGAGCTGCAACGTCGCTCGCGCGAGGTTCATCCCGAGCCAGCTCGACGTGGTCGCCGACCCGAACTGGACGAGGTCGATCGAGTACCAGACGACGACCACCGCGAAGGGAACGAGCAGCGCGGCGATCGCCTCTCGCCACCTTCGCCGCAGCACCCACAGCACGGGGACGGTCGCCAACGCGACTGTGTACACCTGGTAGGAGCTGTTGGTGAGGATCAGCGCCGCGGCGAGCACGCCGTAGGCGATGCCGGGCTGGAGCCGCTCGGTCCGCACCCAGCGGGCCGCTGCCCATCCCGCGAGCGTCACGAGCGCCGCGGTGGGCAGCGCGTAGAAGTAGTAGATGGTGAAGAGGAACTGCGCGGGGTCTGCGACGACGAAGACCACGACGACGACGACCGCCGCGACCCTGTTGACGCCGAGCTCGAGGAGCATGCCGGCGGTCCCGAGCGCCACGGCGACCGCGCAGACGAGCATCCCCGCGTCGGCCGCGGCGGGCTGGGTGACGTGGGGGAGCTCGACGAGGATCCCGGTGACCAGGTTGAACAGCGGCGGCTGACTGTGGAGATGCACGATGCTCTGGAAGAGGTTGTGGCGGAGCAGCCCCACGGGAAGCAGCTGCCAGACCTGCGAGAGCGTCGCGCCGTTGAGCTCGCCCGAGTCGAAGCGCAGGCCTAGCGCGATCGCCATGACGTGGGCGCCCGCGGTGAGGGTGCCGACGAAGAGGAGCACGAGCCGGTCGGTGAGGCGCAGCACGCCGATGGCACGTGCCCGAGGCGCGGCGGCTGGCACCGCTCGAACCTACCAACGAGTTGTGTGCCGCCGAGGCACGACGGGCAGACTGTCGCGGTGACCATCCACGAGCGTCCCTTCGGCCGCGCCTTCGAGGACTTCGAGCCGGGCGACGTGCTCCGACACTGGCCCGGAAAGACCATCACGGAGGCAGACGACCATCTGTTCTGCATGATCACGATGAACCACCACCCGCTGCACACCGACGCGTGGTTCGCCGAGCACTCGACGGTGCACGGCCGCAATGTCGTCGTCGGCAACCTCGTGTACTCGCTGGTGCTCGGCATGAGCGTGCCGGACGTCTCGGGCTCGTGCATCGCGAACCTCGAGGTCGAGTCCCTGCGCCACCTGCACCCGACCTTCCACGGCGACACCATCTACGCCGAGACGAGGGTGCTCGAGAAGGTCCCGAGCGCGTCAAAGGCCGATCGCGGCATCGTGACGGTCGAGACCAAGGCGTTCAACCAAGACGGCAACGAGGTCTGCTACTTCCGGCGCAAGCTGATGGTGTGGAAGTCGGCGTCACTGCCCCCGAGACAGCGCCCGTACGGTGACGACGTCTGGACCTGACGTCACGTCACTCGTGACCCCGGCGGTGCGCCGCCGCATGCGAACGCTGCCGGTGGTCCGCGAGTTCCCCTGGCGCGCGACCCGGGATCCGTGGCGCATCCTGGTGGCGGAGATCGCCTGCCAGCAGACCCAGGCGCAACGAGCCGTCGTGGCGTACGAGCGCGTCTGCGAGCGGTTCCCGACGCCGCAAGCGTGCGCGGCGGCCTCCCTTGGCGACCTGCTCGACGCCTGGCGCGGGCTCGGCTACTACCGCAGGGCNNACCTCGACGCGCTGCTCGCGCTCCCTGGCGTCGGCGCGTACACGGCCCGGGCCGTGCTCGCGTTCGCGTTCGAGCGCGACGTCGGCATCGTCGACACGAACGTGGGGCGTGTCCTCTCGCGTGCGATCGCGAATCGGCCACTCGCCCGCGTCGACGCGCAACACCTGGCGGACAACCTCGTCGAGCCAGGGCGTGGCTGGGTGCATAACCAAGCACTCCTGGACCTTGGTGCAACGCACTGCGCCTCGGTGCCGAGGTGCGCGGGCTGCGCGCTCCGGCCCAGCTGCAGGTGGCGGCGAAGCGGCGCGGGCGCAATGGACCCTGCGTCGGACAGTGCTGGCGTCTCGAGACGTCAGGCGCGCTTCAAGGGATCGGACCGCGAGGCCCGCGGCAGGCTGCTCGCAGCCGCGCTCGACGGGCCTGTGCGCGTGCGCGATGTCTCGTCGATCGTGGGCTGGCGGAACGATCCCGTCCGTGCCGCGCGGATCGCGGACAAGCTCTGCGAAGAGGGCCTCTTGCAGCGACGATCAGGTGTCCTCGCGGTCCCGACGCGACGCATGAGCGACGGGTGATGAGTTGACGCACCGCGGGAACGAGGACCGTTGTTCTCCGCAGATGGTGCCAATCGGCTTATGGTCCTGTGGGGAGATCGTCACCTAATACCCTGACAGCGTGCCAAGCGTGCGCGGAGGCCCGAGCCGGTTGCCGCGGACTCGGTACTCGGCGTCGGTGAGCAGGTGAGCGAGCCCACTGCCGAGCGGTTCCGCGAGGTCGCCGGAAGGTTCCCCTCGGGCGTCACCGTCATCACGGGCGCTGACGAGGATGGTCCCGCCGGATTCACCTGCCAGTCGTTCCACGCGCTGTCGCTCGATCCGCCGATGGTGGTGTTCGCGGTCGCGCACACCTCGACGTCCTGGCCCCGGATCCGCCGCTCAGGGCGATGCTGCGTGAACGTGCTCGCAGAGGGGCAGGAGGATCTGGCGAGGACGTTCGCAATGTCGGGTGTTGACAAGTTCGCCACGCTCGTGTGGTCGAGCTCCAAGGAGGGCTGTCCGGTGCTCGAGGGAGTCCTCGCGTGGTTCTGCTGCACGATCTCGGGGATCCACCCCGGCGGGGACCACGAGGTGGTGACCGCAGAGGTGCGCTCCCTCGACGCCATCGACATCTCGCCGCTCGTCTTTCACCGAGGTCGATTCGGCGCGGTGACGGGCATCGAGATCGCGTAGGTTCGCTGCGGTCATGGTACCCACCGAGCACCCGGTCTCGATAGAAGGCGTCTTGTTGCTCGAGCCTCAACGGTTCGGTGACGACCGGGGGCGCTTCGTCGAGACCTACCGCCGCGAGTGGCTCCCGCTCGGACGCGAGATGATCCAGGGGAATCGGTCCGAGAAGGCAGCGGGCGCCGTCGTCGGCCTGCACTACCACCTGCATCAGGCTGACTACTGGTACGTGCTGCGCGGAGCCGCGCGCGTCGTGCTCCACGACCTTCGAGAAGGGTCGCCCACGCTGTCGACGACGTTCGTCGTCGACCTGGACGGCAATGACGAGCGCGGGCTGTTCATCCCACCCGGCGTCGCGCACGGCTTCGCATCGCTCACCGACGTGCTCTTGTGGTACCTCGTCGACGGCTACTACAACCCGGCCGACGAGCTTGGGCTCGCGTGGGATGACCCGGCCGTCGGCGCGGACTGGGGCATCGCAGAGCCGGTGCTCTCGCCGCGTGACCAGGCGAACCCCCGCGCCGCGGCGATCGCCGACGCGGTGCGGCCGCACTTCAAGCTCCGCACGTAGCCTCAGTCGCCTCGGCGGCCAGCGTCCGATTGAATACGCCGATGGACACGCTCGTCGCCGTCCTCGCCGCGNNGTCGAGCCCAGCGACCGCGGCGGCTCGGTTCGCGTCGTGCGTGGGCCGCACGTCGAGGACGCGCCGACGACGCCTGAGCGCCCTCGGCTCGATCCCGCGTCCGCGCACCTCGACACGACACCTCAATCCCTTCCTGCCGAGGCTCCGGCTCGCCACGACCGCAACTGGGCACTCGAGCGCATGCAGCCGCGCGCACGCGTGGACACGGCGACGATCCTCATCGTCGCGACCGTCATCGTCGCGCTGATCGCGATCGCGCTCGTGGGCTACGCCATCCAGCACCGGCGCGGCACGTCGACGACGACCACGACGACCACGACGACCACGACGACAAAGCCGGCCGCAACCCGCACGCAGCTGACCGCCCGCGTGGCGCACTCGACTCGCGGCGGCCTCGCGTTCGAGAGCGCGCCGACCGGGCACCTCGCCGTGACGGTGATCAAGACCCGTGGAATCGCCTGGGCGTTCGCCGCCGCGCCAGCGTTGAGCACGCCTCAGTCGCGGTGGCCGCGGTCGGGTCAAGCACGCTTCGATTCGACCCGCCAGTGATCGTCGTGCTCGGGCGCCGGGCATCGCGGACACGCCGGGTCGGCGTCACGTTCCCGTCGGGCCGCGCCGCCATGCTGAACCTCGCGTCTCGCCGCCGATACTGAGCGCCCCGCCGAGCCCTCGACGCGAGCCCAGGGCTCAGCTTGCGACGGGGACGTCGCCGCGGCCGAGCTTGTCGAGCACGAAGGCGAAGACCAGGGCACGCTCGCGCCAGGAGTCGTAGCGACCAGACGGGCCGCCGTGCCCGGCCCCGAGGTCGGTCTTGAGGACCACGTTGGTCGCGGGCGACGTCGCGCGGATCTTGGCAACCCACTTCGCGGGCTCCCAGTACGAGACGCGCGTGTCGTTGAGGCTCCCGAGCACGAGCAGGTCCGGGTAGGTGGACGGCGCACCGTCGATCACGGCCGGCACGTTGTCGTAGGGCGACCACGACTTCATCCGGAAGTACGCCTCCTCGTCGTGCACCGGGTCGCCCCACTCCTCCCACTCGTTCGCGGTGAGCGGGAGCGAGTCGTCGAGCATCGTGTTCAGGACGTCGACGAAGGGGACCTCGGCGACGACGGCCCGGAACGTGGACGGCGCCAGGTTCATCGAGGCACCCATGAGCAGCCCGCCCGCGGAGCCTCCCATCGCCACCAGCTGCGACGCGTCGGTGTAGCCATGCGCCACCAACCCGTTCGCCACGTCGACGAAGTCGAGGAAGGTCGTCTGCTTGCGCTCGAGGCGACCGGCGTCGTACCACGCTCGACCGAGCTCGCCGCCGCCTCGGACGTGTGCGATGGCGTAGGCGACGCCGCGGTCGAGCAACGAGAGGCGCGCGGACGCGAAGGTCGGCTCGATGCAGATCTCATAGGCGCCGTAGCCGTACAGCACCATCGGCATCGGCGTCGTCGGCCGTGCCCCGGGCTCACCGGACGGCTCGAGCAGGTCGCGACGATGGACCAGCGACACGGGGATCTCGACGCCGTCGCGGGCGATCACCCAGACCCGCGATGACACGTACTTGGCGGGGTCGTACCCGCCGCGCACGACGCGACGCTTCCGCACGACCCGATCACCGCGCTGCAGGTCGACGTCCACCGAGCTCGCGGGCATGACGAGGGTCGTCTGCGCCACGCGGAGCGAGCTCGTCTCGAACTCGGGGTTCTGGTCCATGACGGTCGTCGCGGGTGACTCGTCGCTAGCCACGGTGAAGCCGCGTGCCTCGAAGTCGGCACCGAACGGGTCGTGGGCGTCGCGGAGTGGGAGGACTCGCACCGAGGCGCACCCGTCGAGCCGCTCGGCGACCACGAGATGCCGCGCGAACGCGTCGACGCCGTCGATCCGGCGGCCGCTGCGCTCCGCGACGATCTCTCGGAACTCGAGCGTCTCGGACTCCCTCGCCGCGACCACCTTGAAGTCGAGCGCCCCATCGTTGGTCACGGCGATCCACCACGCGCGCCCGTTCGGCGCGGTCAGGTGCTCCATCGAGCACTCGACGCCCTGGCGACGCGGCCACACGGCGCGCAGCGAGCCAGGGGACGTCGCGTCCAGGGCGATGACCTCGCTCGACGTCGACGAGCCCGTGTGGACGAGGAGCGACGAGGCGTCCCGGCTCCTGCGGATCGACACCTGGAACCGCTCGTCGTCCTCGCGGTACAGCAGCTCGTCTGTGCTGGGATTGGTCCCGAGGTCGTGGCGCCACAGCTCGAAGGGCCGCCACGCGTCGTCCATGCGGACGTAGCACAGCGACGCGTCGTCAGAGGACCAGGCGACCGAGTAGCCGACGTTGGTGATGGTCTCGCTCGGTGCCACGCCGCCGTCGAGGGACCGGAACGACACCGAGTGTCGCTCGTCACCGACGAAGTCGACGCCGACGGCGGCGAGCCCGTGGCTCGGTGCGACCTCCAGCACGCCGACCGAGCAGAACGCGTGCCCCTCGGCGAGCGCGTTCTCGTCGAGGAGGACCTGCTCGTGCTGCTCGTCGAGCGAGGTGGGGAAGGCGCCATCGCCACGTGGCCGACGGCAGTGCACCGGATAGCTACGCCCCTCGAAGGTCCGCGTGTAGTACCACCACGCACCCCATCGGACCGGGGCGCTGACGTCGGTCTCTTGGATCCGAGCGACGATCTCCTCGTAGACACGGTCACGCAGCTTCTCGGTCTCGGCGAGTGCCGACGCCGCGAAGTCGTTCTCAGCCTGCAGGTACGTGAGCACGCCCGGATCCTCGCGATCGCGAAGCCAGAAGTAGTCGTCCACCCGGGTGTCGCCGAAGTTGGTGAGCTGGGTCGGGCGGCGTGGCGCGTGAGGCGCGTCGGAGTAGGTCACGAGGAGAGCCTGCCAGCGCCGGGGGTTCCGCCGTAGGAACGCCCAGGCAGGTTGTTACTATGGCCATAGGAGAAATTGCGACGGAAGAGAGCGTATGGCGATCCAGGACCTGGACCTCAGTCGGTACAAGCTCGGGTGGAGCGACGCCGAGGACTACGTCTTCAAGCCGAAGAAGGGCCTGAGCGAGGACATCGTCAAGGAGATGTCCGAGATGAAGGGCGAGCCCGAGTGGATGCGGACCTTCCGGCTGAACGCCCTCAAGCGGTTCGACCGCAAGCCCATGGCCGCGTGGTTCGCGAACCGGATGCCCGACCTCGACTTCGACGACATCTACTACTACGTGAAGCCGACCGAGGGCCAGGTCCGCGAGTGGGACGACCTCCCCGACGCGATCAAGAACACCTACGAGAAGCTCGGCATCCCCGAGGCGGAGCGCCGGTACCTCGCGGGCGTCACCGCCCAGTACGAGTCCGAGGTCGTCTTCCACCGNNCGCTGGTTCGGGACGATCATCCCGCCGAACGACAACAAGTTCGCGGCCCTCAACTCGGCGGTCTGGTCCGGGGGCTCGTTCATCTACGTCCCGCCCGGGGTCAAGGTCGACATGCCGCTCCAGGCGTACTTCCGCATCAACACCGAGAACATGGGCCA
>PLCI01000055.1:10581-11646 GCA_003135595.1 Acidimicrobiaceae bacterium
GAGGCCCACGTCGAGTGGATCGACGGCAACATCGGCTCCAGGCTCACGATGAAGTACCCGAGCGTGTACCTCGTCGGTCCGAAGGCGTCAGGCGAGGTGCTCTCGGTCGCCTACGCAGGCCCGGGACAGCACCAGGACGCCGGGGCCAAGATGATCCACGCCGCTCCTGAGACGACCTCGACCATCGTGTCGAAGTCCATCTCGAAGGACGGGGGCAAGACCACGTACCGGGGCCTCGTCAAGGTCGAGGAGGGCGCCAAGGGCGCCAAGTCATTCGTGCGCTGCGACGCGCTCATCCTCGACGAGCAGTCCGAGTCCGAGACCAAGCCTTCGATGGAGGTCGGCGAGAGCGACGCGTCGATCGGCCACGAGGCCACCGTCTCGAAGATCGGGGACGACCAGCTGTTCTACCTTCGGAGTCGGGG
Source organism: Acidimicrobiaceae bacterium (assembly GCA_003135595.1). Lineage (GTDB taxonomy): Bacteria > Actinomycetota > Acidimicrobiia > Acidimicrobiales > RAAP-2 > Palsa-459. The sequence goes on from PLCI01000055.1 coordinate 11,007, forward strand.
CCTCACCGAGGCCCAGGCGATGGGCATGATCGTGAACGGCTTCATCGAGCCGATCACCCGGACGCTCCCGATGGAGTACGCGGTCGAGTGGAGCCGGCTGATCGAGCTGCAGATGGAGGGCTCGGTCGGCTGATCACGCCGCGGGCTCACGGCCGAGCGACCACATCGCCGGTGCGTCTGGCACGGGGCGGTGCTCGGCGACGACCTTGAACCCGAAGCGCTGGTAGTACGCGAGGTTCTCCTCTTTTTGGGTCTCGACCCACGCGAAGATGCCCTCTCGGTCGCACGCCTCGATCGTCGGCGTCTGCAGCATGCCCCCTATGCCGTGGCGCTGGAAGGGGGGGTCCACCATGAGCAGCTGCAGGTACCACTGGGGGCGATTCGGGTGCGCCTGCACGACGGCTTGCATGATGGGGCGGGCGCGACTGAGCGAGCTGAGATGCGGCGCGAACGCCGAGACCGAGCCGAAGAGCTGTCGGAGCTGCAGCATCGGCGAGTAGGGCCACTTGCCTGGGGGCACCCACAGCGCGACGCCGGCGATCCTGTCGTCGACGAACGCCGTGCGCGTCACGCCTACGGCTGCAACGTGACGAAGCACCGTCCGGTGCAGCGTCGCGACAGATCGGTGCCGCTGGGCCTC
>PLCI01000055.1:11727-28311 GCA_003135595.1 Acidimicrobiaceae bacterium
TAGGCGAGGTTGTCCTCGTTCTGCGTCTCGAGGTACGCCCCCACGCCCTCTGCATCGCAGCGCGACAGCACCTCTTCTTGGAGCGCGCCGCCGACGCCCGAGCGCTGGTGCTCGGGGTCGCAGCACAGCAGCTGCAGGTACCACAGGTGCTCCTTGGGATGGGCCTTCTCGAGGGCAGTGAGGTACCTCAGTCCCTTGAGGAGCGAGGCGGGCCTCGGGTACAGCGCTCGCATGGCGCCGACGGTCTGGAGCAGCTGCTCCTTCAGTGGGTAGGGGTAGCCCCCTGGCGCGACCCAGCCACCGACGCCGACGATCCTCCCGTCCCGACGGGCGGTGAGCAGGAGTCCCTTCGGGCCTAGGTGCTGGGCGGTCGTCATCCCGAATCGATTGAGCCCGCGAGATCTCACGAGCGCTCCCGGGGAGAGGTAGGCGAAGAAGGGGTCCGTGTGGAACGCTCGCGCCGAGACCAGGGCCACGTCCTGCATCTCTCGCCTCGAGAGCGGCGCGCTGCTGATCTCCACGTCCTCGCGCGTCACGGGCGAGATCGTACCGTCGGTGTCCTCTTGTGCTTGTTGGGGTGCTCGTTGGTGTGCTTGTTGGGGTGCTCGTTGGGCGCGCGACCGGCGCACGGGGAGGTCCTGTCAGAATGGTGCGATGCCCATGCGCGAGGAGTGCAAGAACTTCCAGAGCCGGACCTATGCGTCCGGCGAGGTCGCCCGATTCTGCGTCCTCGACCTCGCGCCTGAGGCCCCGTGGCGCTGTCCGGACAACTGCCCCAAGTACGCACCGAGGCTCGCCGACGTCGGCTGGGTGCACGGCACGCTCATCGAGCCCGCGATCGAGGCGGCGCCCGATGTGCCGGTCGACCGGATGCAAGAGGTGCTGGGCGAGGCCGAGAAGATCGTCAACGAGATCGCGCCCGACGCGCTCGCCAAGGAGCGCAAGCGCCAGAAGTCCCAGAAGCGGAGGTGGCCCCGGCCGCGGTGATCAGCGCCCGGTGAATCGGGGAGGCCGCTTCTCGAAGAAGGCGGTCATCGCCTCGGTGAGGTCATCGCTGCGCAGGTACAGGCTGTTCCACCACGCGACGTACTCGAGTCCTTCGGCAACGCTGCGACCGTCGTTCGCCGCGAGGACCGCCTTCGTCCCCTGCACGGCGAGCGGGGAGTTCGCCGCGATCTCGACCGCGAGCTCTCGGGCGGCCTTGCCGACGCCGTCGGCGCCACCGGGGAAGACGTCGCTCACGAGGCCGATCGACCTCGCCCGCTCGGCGTCGATGTCCTTGCCGGTGAAGGCGAGCTCGGCGACGTGTCCGGCACCGATGATCCCCGGCAGCCGCTGGAGGCTGCCGAGGTCGGCCACGATCGCGATCTTGGCCTCTCGAACCGAGAAGATTGCGTCGTCGCTCGCAAGGCGGATGTCGCACGCGGCGATGAGGTCGACGCCACCGCCGATGCAGTAGCCGTGCACCGCGGCGATCACGGGTTTACGGCACGCGACGACCGAGGTCACCGACGCCTGCATGCGGCCGATGTTCTCGAACAGGGCCCGGTTGGTCCCAACGGCATCAGCGGGTGCGGGCGAACCGAGTCCCTGGCCGCCGAACGAAGAAAGGTCGAGGCCGACGGTGAAGTGCGGACCTGCAGCGGCGATGACGATGCATCGGACGTCGTCGTCGCGATCGAGCGCCGCCATGAAGAGGGGAAGGTCCTTCCAGAACGCGGGGCCGAGCGCGTTGCGCTTCTCGGCACGGTCGAGCACGACCGTCGCGATGCCATCGTCGATCGAGCACGTGAGCACCTCGGAGGTCGGACGGTCAGTGGTCATCGCATCCTCTCGTCGCGCGTCGATCCTAGGACTCGCCGCGGGGCGCTCGGGAGGACACCAGTACACTGCTTCGTCGGCCGCTCGCCGCGATGACCTGATCCCGTGACCCGACTGACTACCGCAGCGCTTGAGTTCGACGAGCCGTCGTGGCGTCGCGAGCAGCGCGTGGCCGCACTCGGGATCTGGAAGGACCGCGGACTGCCCGACCCTGCCGACGACGTCTGGAAGTACGCGCCGCTCAACGAGCTGACCCTGGACGACCTCGAGCTCGCCACGCCGTCGCATGCGACTGCGGGTGCCGCGGCGATCGGCGGGCACGCGCCCGCGGTCGTCGCGTACGTGAGCGGTGGCCACGTGATCGACATTGCGACGAACGATGAGATCGACGGGCTCTCCGTCTCGACGGAGGCGCCGCCCACCGAGCTTGGTCGGCTCGTCGGCCCTGACGACGCGTTCGCCGCGATGAACCTCGCGTACTCGCCAGGGGCGATCTTCGTTGAAGTCGCGCCGGGCGCTCGGATCGAGCGCCCGGTCGTTCTGCTCGTGGACTGCCCCGACGGTGCCTCGTTCCCTCGCGTGCTCGTCCGAGTCGGCGAGCGCGGCTCGGTTCGCGTGCTCGAGCACGTCACGGGTCCCTCGGCGAGCTTCGTCGCCTCGGTCGCCGAGTACGTGGTCGGCGCCGGCGCGACGCTCGAGGTGGCCTCGGTGCAGTCCCTCGGGACGTCCTGCTGGTCGGTCGCGCGCACCCGCGCGTCCATCGGCGCGGGTGCGACGTTCCGCCAGGTGGCCGTCGGACTCGGCGCACGCTACGACCGGGTGCGCGCCGACGCGCTCTTGGAGGGCGAGGGAGCCACGAGCGAGCTTCAGACGGCCCACGTCGGGACCGGCGACCAGGTCCACGACCTGCGCACCATGCAGGTCCACATCGGCCGCCGGACGATCTCGAGGCTGCACTCGAAGGCGGCGGTGACGGACCGTGCCGGCTCGATCTACAGCGGTCTCATCACGATGCGACATGGCGCGAAGAAGGGCGACGCGCGCCAGGTGAACAACAGCCTCGTGCTGTCAGCAGAGGCCCGAGCGGACTCGGTGCCGAACCTCGACATCGAGGAGAACGACGTCCAGTGCGCGCACGCCTCGACCGTCGGGCCGCTCGATCCCGAGCAGCGCTGGTACCTCGAGTCGCGAGGTGTCGCCCCCGTCGACGCGGTGCAGCTGATCATCACGGGCTTCTTCCATGAGATCGAGGGGCTGCTCCACGACGACGTGCTCGCGGCGCGGCTCCACGACGCGATCGGCGGCCTGTCGTCACGTCGAAGCGACGATCCGCACGGCACTGGCAGTAGCGGGCGATGACGACCCACGTCGTCTGCGAGCTCTCCTCGCTCGACGAGGCAGTCCCCCTGCGCGCGTCGGTCGGCGACGTCGACGTCGTCGTGGTGCGGTGCGGGTCCGAGCTGTACTGCCTCGAAAACGTCTGCAGCCACGAGCACTTCGCCCTGAGCGACGGCGAGGTGGACCCTTCGACCTGCGAGATCGAGTGCGCGAGGCACGGCGCGATGTTCGACCTCGCGACGGGCGAGCCGCGGTCGCTTCCCGCGACGCGCCCCGTGCGCACGTTCCCCGTCTCCGTGCACGACGGCAAGGTCACCGTGGAGACGCCGTGACGGACCTGCTTGAGATCCAAGGGCTCCACGCACGAGTCGGGACCAAAGAGATCCTTCGAGGCGTCGACCTCGTCGTGGGGCCGGGGGAGATCCATGCGGTGATGGGACCAAACGGCTCGGGGAAGTCCACCCTCGCCCACGTGCTCGCGGGCCGTCCGGGCCCGGAGGTGACCGCGGGACGGGCCTTCCTCAATGGCACGGACCTGCTCGCCCTGCCGCCGCACGAGCGAGCCAGGGCTGGCCTGTTCCTCGGCCTGCAGCATCCGATCGAAGTGCCAGGTGTGACGACCCTGGCGGCGCTCGAGCATGCCGGGGTGCCCCTCGCCCAGCTCGCCGCCACGGTGCAGGCAAGTGCCGAGGAGGTCGGGCTGCGCGTCGACCTCCTCGATCGACCGCTCAACGTCGGACTCTCCGGCGGCGAGGCGAAGCGCAACGAGATCGTGCAGCTCCAGGTGCTCCGGCCAAAGGTCGCGGTCCTCGACGAGATCGACTCGGGCCTTGACGTCGACGCCCTCGAGGACGTCGGCGCGACACTCACTCGAGCGGTCGCGACGTGGAACCTCAGCGTCGTCGCGATCACCCACTTTCGACGGCTGCTCGACGTGCTGCCGGCCACGAGTGTGCACGTCTTCGTTGACGGGCGCATCGTCGAGAGCGGTGACAAGTCGCTTGCCGTGCGGCTCGAGCGTGACGGGTATATGAGTTTCTTATAAACGCGTCGACATGCCTGTGCGTCCACGACGCGTTGGTATCGTGCTCGAAATGAAGCGTCGTCGTGGATCGCGCGACAGCTCGCATCGGCGCGGTCCCAACGCTGGGCCGCTCGACGAACTCGGCCGTCGGATCGATGCCGGCACTGCACAAGGTGCGGCGCCGCTCAAATCCGAAGCGGCGAGCAGCCTCGATGCGCTCGGGCGTCGCATCGACGCCGAGCGTGGACGGCGCACTCGGCGTCGCCGGAGCTGGCGCGCACGCCGGATCGTGATCGGTGGGGTGGTCGCCATCAGCGTGTCCGTTGCCGCCGTCGCCGGTGCCTCGTGGTACTACGCGTACCAGAAGTACAAGGCGGCACAGAACCCGAACTTCTGCGGCGTGGTGCACAAGGTCTGCACGCCCGAGGTCCCGGGCAAGCCCTTCAACGTCCTGGTGATCGGCTCGGACTCGCGCGCGGGGCTGTCGGGCACGGTCGCGGCCCAGACCGGGGCCGGCAGCGTCTCGGGGCAGCGCTCCGACGTCGTGCGGATCTTCCACGTCAACCCGCAGGCAGGCACGATCAGTGTCGTTGCGATCCCGCGAGACACCATGGTCACGCTGCTGGCGAACCAGGGTCTCTACGGGAGCTTCAACCGCATCAACGTGAACTACGCGAGCGGGCCGGCGCTGCTCGTCCGCACGATCGAGGCGGACTTCGGCATCCCGATCAACCACGTGGTCCAGGTCAGCTTCAGCGGGCTCATCGACGCCGTCAACGCCCTGGGCGGGATCTACATGTACTTCCCCCATCCCGTCCTCGACCACTACTCGTCACTGCACGTCCCGCACACGGGCTGCCAGCTCATCGACGGCGCCCAGGCGCTCGCCGTCGCGCGCAGCCGGCACTTCGAGTACTTCCAGAACGGCTACTGGCAGTACGACGGCACCAGCGACTTTGGTCGCATCGACCGCCAGGACCAGTTCATCCGGGCGCTGATGCTGCGCGCGAAGAACACGTACAACCCTGCTCGACTCATCGACCTCATCGGTGCGATCCCGTCCGGGATCCAGTACGACGACACGTTCGGCTTCAACGAGTTGGTCGGCCTCGGCCTCAAGTTCCACGGTTTCAACCCCGCCAACCTCAACGCGTTCACGCTGCCCACCTACGGTGCGGTGAACCCGTCGATCGGCGACGTCCTCTACGTCGACCAGCCGGCTGCCCAGCAGCTCTTGGTCAGGGTCTTCGGCCAGGTCGGCACCGTCGGGGGACTGACCGAGCCGACGAACCCCCCGCCCACGCAGAGCCTCACGACGCCGCTGCCGCCCTCGGTCGCGACCCCGACCGTCCCGCGTCACGCAACGTCGACGACCGTACACGTGACGACGACGACCGCGCCGCTGCACACCGAGCCGTGGTACACGTTCAACCCCACGGCCTGCGTCCCGAAGTAGCTCAGGCGTCCATTTCTGCGAGTGCCTGAGCGAGCGTGTTCCACGCGAGCGTGGCGCACTTGATCCGAACCGGGAACTTCACGACGCCCTGCAGCGCGGCCAGCTCGCCGAGCTTTCGCACGTCGAGCGGCTCGTCGGCGTCGAGGTCGTCCTCCTCGGCAACGGTCAGCATCCTCTTGAACGTGCGCATCGCGACCTTCGCGTCGTCGACCGACTTGCCCTTGACCGCGCCCGTCATGAGCGATGCCGAGGACTGCGAGATGGAGCACCCGTGGCCGTCGACCCGCACGTCCTCGATGACGTCGTCGTCGAGGACGATCGTGAGGACGATCTCGTCGCCGCAGAGCGGGTTGAAGCCCTCGGTGCGGTGCGCGGGCGGGGTCGGCAGCTCCCCACGGTTCCTTGGCGAGCGGTAGTGGTCGAGGATGATCTCGCGGTAGAGGTCTTCGAGGTCGTCCATCGTCAGCCGAACATTCCGAGGGCGTGCTCGATGCCGCTCAGCAGGGCGTCGACGTCGCGCTCGACCGAGTAGGGCCCGAAGCTCACCCGAGCGGTCGCGGGCACGCCGAGCCGTCGCATGAGGGGCTTGGCGCAGTGGTGCCCGGGTCGGACGCAGACACCGAAGCGATCGAGGACCTGGGCGAGGTCGTGGGCGTGCACGCCCTCGAGGTCGATCGAGAGCACGCCGCCCCGGTCGGTGAGGTCCTGGGGGCTGTACACACGCACCTTGTCGCCGAATCGCGAGCCGAGTCGCTCGAGCGCGTAGCCGGTGAGCTCGAGGTCGTGCGCGGCGACCGAGTCCATGCCGAGCGACCGCAGGTACCGAACCGCCGCGGCCAGGCCGACGGCCTCGGCGATCGGCGGGGTGCCGGCCTCGAAGCGATGCGGCGCGTCGGCGGGCTTGAAGCTGTCGAGCTTGACGTCGAGGATCATTCCGCCGCCACCGAGGAACGGGGGCATGGAGGCGAGCAGCTCGGCGCGGGCCCACAGCACGCCGATGCCGGTCGGCCCCAGCATCTTGTGCGCGCTGAAGCAGGCGACGTCGACGCCGAGGTCGACGACGTCCATCGGGGCGTGCCCGACGAGCTGCGCGGCGTCGATCGCCATGAGCGCGCCCGCGGCGTGGGCCGCGTCGGCGATCTTGCGTATCGGCGGGATCGTGCCCAGCACGTTGGACATCGCGGTGATCGACACGAGCCTCGCCCCTGCGAACGTCTCGTCGAGCCGGGTCAGGTCGAGGCGGAACTGGTCGGTCACGCCGAGATAGCGAAGCTCGATGCCCCGCTCTTCCTTCAGCTGCAGCCACGGGACGATGTTCGCGTGGTGCTCCATCTCGGTGAGCACGACGACGTCGCCCTCGCCTAGCACCGACCCACCCCAGGCGCGCGCGAAGAGGTTGAACGACTCAGTCGCGTTCTTCGTGAACACGATCTCTTTCATCGGGTGCGGCGCGCCGATGAAGGTGCCCACAGACTTGCGTGCGAGCTCGTAGGCCTCGGTCGCCTCCTCGGCGATCTCGTAGACGCCGCGGTGGACGTTCGTGTGGGTCCGCTCGTAGTACCGCGACATCGCCTCGATCACCGAACGTGGCGCGAGCGACGAGGCGGCCGAGTCGAGGTAGGCCATCTCCAGGCCGTGGACCGTGCGGCGCAGCTCGGGGACGTCGCGGCGGACCTGCTCGGGGTCGAAGCGCCTCATCTCGCCGATGCCTTCACTGCGTCGTAGCCGTGCGCGTCGATGAGCACGGCGAGCGAGGCGTCGCCCGACGCGACGATCCGGCCGTCGACGAGGACGTGCACGAAGTCTGGGATCAGCTCTTCGAGCAGGCGCACGTAGTGCGTGACGACGAGCACCGCCATCGCGGGACGCATCGCGTGCACGGAGCGGACACCGCTCGCCACGATCCGCAGCGCGTCGATGTCGAGGCCGGAGTCCGTCTCGTCGAGCATCGCGAGGTCAGGCTCGAGGAGCGCGAGCTGCAGGATCTCGTTGCGCTTGCGCTCACCACCTGAGAATCCCTCGTTCAAGTAGCGCTCGGCGAATGCCCGGTCCATCCCGAGCCGGTTCAGCCAGTCGTCCAAGGACAGCCGGACCTCGAGGACCGACAGGTCCGCGACGCCGGTCCGGGCAGAGATCGCCTGGCGCAGGAACTGGACGACCGAGATGCCCGGTATCGCCTCTGGGTGCTGGAAGGCGAGGAACACGCCGAGCCGTGCTCGATCCTCGGGAGCAAGGGCGGTGAGATCGACGCCACGAAGGAGGATCTGGCCGCCGGTGAGCTGGTACTCGGGGCTCCCCATCACGAGTGAGGCAAGCGTCGACTTTCCGGCCCCGTTCGGGCCCATGAGGGCGTGGATCTCGCCTTCGCCGACAACCAGGTCGATTCCCCGCAGGATCTCGACGCCGTCTGCGGCGCAGCTGACGCCGCGCAGCTCGAGCAGTGGTGCGGTCACGACCGAAGAGCCTACCGGTGAGTCCTGGAATTCTTCCTTGGCATTCGTGAAGTCGAGGCTGGCTCGCCGACGGCACCGATCAGCGCCAGACCGGCTCCTTCGACGCGCCCGTGCAGCGCTTCGCGACGAGGCGCGAAGGGTGCGTTGACGGCCCGGGGGCTGGTTGTGGCGAATGAACTCATGCGCCAGAATCCCTGTGGGGAGGGGTCAGTGTCCAGCACGCTCGAGCGCTACGACGCAGCCGTCGACGGCTTCCGACGTCGGCTCGAGCCGCTGGCTGAGTCTGACTTCTCTCGGCCCTCGCCGTGCGAGGGCTGGACGTCCGGCGACCTGGTCGACCACACGATCGGCGCGGTCACCCTGGTGGCGGGCCTCGTCGGCGATCGGGTCGATGACGACAAGTCGTCGAGCTTCGTCGAGCGGTACGACCGCGCGACGAGCGATCTGCGGGCCAAGGTCGCAGACCCGGTCCTCGGTTCGACCGTCGTCGAGAGCCCGTTCGGCACGCTGGCGGTCAAGCAGCTGGTGAGCAGCATCGTCGTGCACGACCTGCTCGTGCACACCTGGGACCTCGCGCGCGCAACGGATGGGGACGAGCGACTCGACGACGAGCTCGTCGCGCACACCTTCGCGTCGATGTCGCCGCTCGACGACGTGCTGCGCGAGCACGGGTTCGGAGACAAGGTCGACCCGCCCGAGGGCGCGGACGCCCAGACCCGGTTGCTCTGCTTCCTCGGCCGCACGCCCTGATCGCTGCTGGCCCGAGCTACCAGCCCCGCTCGACCCACTCGTCGATCGACGGGCGTTCGGTGCCGATCGTCGTCATCGCGCCGTGGCCCGGCAGCACGATCGTCGCGTCCGGGTACGACGCGTAGAGGCGATCGGTGATCGACCGGATGATCGTCGCGAAGTCGCCGAGGTCGGTCTTGGTGTTGCCCGGGCCACCGGGGAACAGCGTGTCGCCCGAGAACAGCAGCGGCGTGCCCTCGACCGCGAAGCAGATCGACCCGGGAGTGTGACCGGGGGTGTGCACCGTTCGGATCCGGAGCTTGCCCACATCGAGGACGTCGTCGTCCTCGAGCAGCAGGTCGTAGCTGTCGAGCATGGCCGCGTCCTCCTTGCGCACCGCGACCTCGTAGCCGGCGTCGCGCACCGCGGCCACTGCCTGGACGTGGTCCCAGTGGCCGTGCGTCTCGACGACGGATCGCACGCCCAGGACCTGGCACATCTCCAAGAGACGCTCGTGCTCGTTCGCGGCGTCGATCAGGAGGGCATCGCCGGTCCGACGGCACCGGACGACGAACACGTTGTTCTCGAAGGGCCCGACGACCACGCGGTGGACCTCGACGGCCGCGTCCTCCCAGATCCGATCAACTCCCTGCACCGCCACAGTGTCGCAGGACCTCCGGTTGTCCGTGCGCGCAGGGTTCTGGTAAGACACGGAGCCACGCCCGGGTCGACTCGCGCGCCAAGGAATCGAGGACAGAGATGAAATTCGGCTTCAGCGAGGAGCAAGAGGAGCTGCGCCGGCTGGTTCGGCGGTTCCTCGAGGAGAAGTCCCCCGAGACCGAGGTGCGCCGCCTCATGGCGACGACGGACGGCTACGACGAGGCCGTCTGGCGCCAGATGGCCGACCAGCTCGGCCTCCAGGCGATGATCATCCCCGAGGCGCACGGGGGCGCGGGGTTCGGCTACGTCGAGCTCGAGGTGGTCCTCGAGGAGATGGGCGCGGCCCTGCTGTGCGCCCCCTACTTCTCGACGGTCGCCCTCGCGACGAACGCGCTGCTCACCGCGAACGACGAGGTGGCGATGAAGCAGTGGCTGCCGTCGATCGCCTCGGGCGACACGATCGCGACGCTTGCCATCACCGAGGACGCCGGGCGCTGGGAGCTCGACGCGGTGACGACGTCGGCAACGAAGGCCAACGACGCATGGACGCTGTCGGGCCACAAGAGCTTCGTGCTCGACGGGCACAGCGCGGGTCTCATCCTCGTGGCGGCGCGCACCGGCGCGGGGCTCAGCCTGTTCGCGGTCGAGGGCGACGCCAAGGGTCTCGCGAAGACGCCGCTCTCGACGATGGACCAGACGCGCAAGCAGGCGCGACTCGAGTTCGCCGACACGCCCGCAACGCTCGTCGGGCGCGACGGCGACGCGGGCCCGGGGCTTGAAAAGACGCTGCAGCTGGCGGCGGTCGCGCTGGCCGCCGAGCAGGTGGGCGGGGCCCAGCGCGTGCTCGACAACGCCGTCGACTACGCGAAGAACCGCATGCAGTTCGGACGTCCGATCGGCAGCTTCCAGGCGATCAAGCACAAGTGCGCCGACATGCTGCTCCAGGTCGAGTCCGCGAAGTCCGCCGCGTACTACGGCGCGTGGGCGGCGGCGACCGACGACGCGGAGCTCGCCCTGGCAGCCAGCCTGGCCAAGTCCTACTGCTCGGAGGCCTACTTCCACTGCGCGGCCGAGAACATCCAGATCCACGGCGGGATCGGCTTCACNNCTGTACTTCAAGCGCGCCAAGAGCTCCGAGCTGCTGTTGGGCGACCCGGCGTACCACCGCGAGCTGCTCGCCCAGCGACTGGGCATCTAGCGCTTCGTGCCCGTCGCCGAGGAGGTCCTTGGAGCGTCCGGGACCCTCTCGGTCGTGGTCGCTTTGCCACCGTCGCGCCCCGCGGAGGGGCGTTGCCTGCTCGTCTGCCATGGCCTGCCGCTCACGAGGGGTGGCGGCCGCACCGCGGCGGGCACACTGCCCGAGCTCGCAGACCACCTTGCCGCGGAATCCGGGTGGGTGGTCGCGTCGTGCTCGCTGTCCGGCGTCGGCGACAACCCAGGCACGTTCTCGGGTCCACACTGGCGAGAGGACCTCTCCGCAGTCGTCGACCACCTCGTCGTCGCGCACCCGAGGCTGTGGCTGGGCGGGTTCGGCTTCGGCGGCGCACTCGCCCTGGACCACGCCGCCGACGACGACCGGATCCGAGGCGTGGCCACCTTCGCGACGCCCGTCGACGTCGCGGCATGGGCGGGGAGCCCCGAGCGGTTCCACGCATCGGTCACCGCGTCCGGAGCGGTCGATCGCGCGGTGCCGCTCGACGATCCCGAGACGCTCGCCAAGGGCGTCTACTCGATCGAGCCGCTCGTCGCGGTCGCGAGGGTGCCGCCGCGCCGCGTGCTCGTGGTCCATGGTGCCGACGATCCGATCGTGCCGGTTGACGCGGCGCGCCAGCTCGTGAGCGCCGCGCTCGGGCACGCCGAGCTGCGGATCATCCAGGGGGCGGGCCACTGGCTGCGCTCGGACCCGAGGATGGTCGCCACGCTCATCGGCTGGCTCGACCGGAACCGTTAGGACGAGGGCGCTGAAGGGACCGCGTCCCTGATCGCCGCGGCGAGGTCCGCGGCAGCGCGCCTCGGGTCCGACGCCTCGGTGAGCGCGCGGACGACGACGAAGTGGCGGACACCGACCTCGGCAAGCGCGGCGATCGTCGCGGTCGTCACTCCCCCCGTCACGAAAACCGGCACCGTCGATCGTCGGCTCGCGAGCGCGGCGTACTCCGCCCCGGTCCCCGCGCGACCTGGCTTGGTCGGCGTCGCCTCGACAGGTCCCGCCGAGAGATAGGTGACGGGCTTGGCGATCGCGGCGTCGAGCTCGTCGGGCGAGTGCGTGGAGAGCCCGACGATCGCGTCGTCGCCCAGGACCGTGCGGCACGTCTCGACCGACAGATCCTCCTGCCCGACGTGCACGCCGTCGGCCCCGACATCAAGGGCGATGTCGGCGCGGTCGTTCACGATGAACGGGACGCCGAGATCGGCACACCTGGCTGCGAGGCGCGTCGCCGCCTCGAGGATCGCATGGTCGTCGCGGCCCTTGTCGCGTAGCTGGACGACGTCGACGCCGCCTTCGACGCACTGGGCGACGAAACCCTCTAGGTCGTCTCTGATGGGCGTGCACAGGTACAGCGAGCGGTCGCGGAGCGACCAGGTCACTCCTTGGCAGCGGCGGCCTTGTGGGCTGCCTTCATCGCCCGCTTGTGCTCGCGCACCTTCGTGTACGTGCCGCTGTCCTTGATGTCGGCGATCGAGAAGAGCGTGCCTGCGTCCCCGTAGGGCGAGCACGCCTGACGCCACCCCTTCGGTGTGCAGCCCAGCTGCTTGCCGAGGAGTGCGGTGAAGATTTTCGCCTTTGAGTCCCCGAAACCCGGGAGCGACTTGAGCCGCTTCACGAGCTCCTCGCCGCTCGCGGCGCTCGTCCAGACGGCCGAGGCGTCGCCCTTCCACTCGGTCGTCACGATCGAGGCGAACTGATGGACACGAGTTGCCATCGCCGAGGGGAACCGGTGCAAGGCGTGCGTCCTCGTGAACAGCTCGTCGAGCACGGCGGGGTCGAGTGCCGCGATCGTCTTCGCCGTCAGTTTCTTGCCGAGTCGCTCCTCGAGCTCGAGGGGGGCAGAGAAGGCTCGCTCCATGGGCACCTGCTGGTCGAGGATCATGCCGACCGCGAGCGCGAAGGGGCTTGCTGAGAGCAGCGCGTCTGCCTTCGGCTCTCTCGCCAGGTACAGCACCACGGACGTCGTCGCCTTCTCCGCCATCGACGGGATGGTACCGCGCGGTGCGTCCGTGTTCCCCAACTTTCCGGGAGATAGGTTCGCGCCGAGTGCGCCCTCCCCGTCTCCTATGCCGCCCGGCGATGTCGTGAGCGGCACCGTCGAGATCGCGGGCGCCGTCTCGCTCGCGGGCACCGCGTGTGCGATCGGCGCGCTCGGGTACCTCCACGCGGCGCCGACGGGGCTGTCCCCGTTGCGCAGCGCCGTCAGCGAGTACGGGATCTCGCCGTACCGCGCGGGCTACCGGGCTCTCACGATCTCGATGGGCGTGGCTGGCGCGTCGATCTCCGTCGCGCTCGACCGCGCGCTGCACGGGTCGGGCGTGGCAGAGGTCGTCGTGCTGGTAGGGGTCTTCTCGCTCGCGCGGCTCGCGATCAGCTGGTTCCCGATGGACGCGCGAGGCTCGCCGAGGACCTCGACGGGGGCGGCGCACGCGCTGCTCGCCATCGCGACCTTCGTCTCGGTCGCCACCGCCGCGATCCGGCTCTGCCGGGTCCTCGAGCGCGACGCCGGGTGGACCACGCTCGCGAACCTCTCGCGGGGGCTCGGCTGGGCGATGGTGGCGTGCTTCGGGGTGATGGTGCTCTCGCGCATTGGTCCAGACCTGCGTCGGGCGTTCGGCGCGATCGAGCGGGCCCTGTACGTCGCGATCCTCACCTGGTTAGTCGTCATCGGGGTGGCGTGCGCCACCGGCCAGCTCTGAGGCCCGGCTGGGTGCACGGCGCGCGAAGCCGGCCGCTCATGACGTGCGCGGACTGACACGTCGGGCAGAATCAAGTCGTGCAGATCCCCGCAAAGGCCGACTACGGCATCCGAGCGATGCTCACGCTCGCCAACTCTTCGACCTCACTCAGTGCCGAGCACCTCGCCGAGGAGCAGGGCCTCCCGCCCCGGTTCCTGGGCGCCATCCTGTCCGACCTGCGACGAGCGGGCCTCCTCGTGAGCCAGCGCGGCTCGGAGGGTGGCTACCAGCTCTCGCGGCCACCGAGCGAGATCTCGATCGCCGACGCCCTCCGAGCGATCAGCGGGCCGATGGCGGGCGTGCGCGGCCTGCGCCCCGAGACGCTCTCCTACGACGGCGCGGCGACGAGCCTGGTCGACGTGTGGGTCGCGGTGCGCGCGGTGCTGCGCAACCTGCTCGAGCACGTGACCCTGGAGCAGGTGGCGGCGGGCACGCTCCCGTCGCTGGTCACGAAGCTGACCAAGGACCCGGACGCCTGGCAGCCACGCTGAGCGTGCGACGGGTGCACACCGACGGCGCGTGCCGCGGCAATCCCGGGCCCGGCGGGTGGGCGTGGGCTGACGACCGGGGCGCGTACGCGTCGGGGCACGAACCTCGGACCACCAACCAGCGCATGGAGATCACCGCGGTGATCGAGGCGCTGCGCGACCATGCGGGCTCAGGCCCGATCGAGATCGTGAGCGACTCCACCTACGTCGTCAACTGCTTCCGGGACCGCTGGTACGAGGGCTGGCGACGCAGGTCCTGGAAGAACACGCAAGGCAAGCTCGTCGCCAACCGCGACCTGTGGGAGCCGCTGATCGAGCTCGCGACCGCCCACGGCGCCGAGGTCACCTTCACGTGGGTGAAGGGCCACTCCGGCGACAAGATGAACGACCTCGTCGACGAGCTCGCGACGAGGGCTGCGGACGCGGGCGTCGGCGTCGCGGGCCGAGACGGAGCCGGAAAGGCAAATCGGGATCGGTAGGCTCGGGAGGGATCGGACGACTCGCCGACCGGAAGGGACCTGCATGCCCGCCCAGCACTCGAACCACGACGTCGTCGTCATCGGTGGCGGTCCGGGTGGCTACGCGGCGGCGCTCTACGGCGCGTCGGCGGGGCTCAACGTCGCGATCGTGGAGCGCGACAAGGTCGGCGGCACGTGCCTGCACCGGGGCTGCGTCCCGGCCAAGGAGTTCCTCGAGACCGCCCACGTCCACCGGACGCTGCGCCATGCGGGCGACTTCGGCTTCACGACAGGGCAGATCACGACCGACTTCGCCGTCAGCCAGCAGCGCAAGCAGGCAGTGGTCGACGGACTCTTCAAGGGCCTGAGCGGGCTCCTCGCGGGGCGCAAGGTGACGGTTGTGACGGGCACGGGGCGCCTGCGCGCCGACCGCACGGTCGAGATCGTCGACGGCGACGACGCGGGGTCGATCCTGACCGCGCCGTCGGTGGTCCTCGCCGCGGGCTCGGTGCCGCGCACGCTGCCGGGCTTCGAGGTCGACGCCAAGCTCGTCTACACGTCCGACGAGTTCTTGGACCTCTCTGTGCTGCCGACCAGCGCCGCGGTCATCGGCGGCGGCGCGATCGGCTGCGAGTTCGCGTCGATGCTCGCGGACATGGGCGTCGCGGTCACCGTCCTCGAGGCGCTGCCGTCGATCCTCGTCGGCTGCGACACCGACGTCGCCGCGGTTGCCCAGCGGGCCTTCAAGAAGAAGGGCATCGACATCCGGACCAACGCGAAGGTCACCGGCCACGTCCCCTCAGCGTCTGGCACGTCGATCACCCTCGAGGGATCCGACCCGGTGGCGGTCGACTGCGTCATCGTGTCGGTGGGTCGACGGCCCTGCACCGACGGGCTGCTCGAGGAGGGCACCGGCGTGGTCCTCGACGCGCGTGGCTTCGTCGTCGCAGACCCGCTCATGCGCACGGGCGCGCCGGGTGTCTACGCCGTCGGCGACCTCGTCGCGGGCACCCCCCAGCTCGCGCACGTCGGGTTCGCCGAGGCGATCGTCGCGATCAAGGACATCCTCAATGAGCCGGCGGTCCCCGTCGACTACGACCGCGTGCCCTGGGCGATCTACTCGGACCCCGAGATCGCGTTCTGCGGGCTGACCGAGGCGGTCGCCCGCGAGCGCGGCTACGACGTGGTCGTGAAGAAGGACCCCTTCGCAGGCAACAGCCGCGCGCGGATCATCGGCGACACCGACGGCGTCGTGAAGGTCATCGCCGAGCGCCGAGCGGACGGGACCGCCGGGCAGCTGCTGGGCGTGCACATGGCGGGACCGTGGGTCACCGAGCAGCTCGGCGCCGGTTACTACGCGGTCAACTGGGAAGCGACCGCCGAAGAGGCTGCGGCGCTCATCCAACCGCACCCCTCGCTCTCGGAGACATTCGGCGAGACGCTGCTCGCGCTCGCCGGTCGCGGCCTGCACGTTGCCTGACGTCCTCCTGCCCTCGCTCGGCGAGTCGGTCACCGAGGGCATGGTCACGCGTTGGTTCAAGAACGTCGGGGACCGCGTCGAGCGAGATGAGCCGCTGTATGAGATCTCGACGGACAAGGTCGACTCCGAGATGCCATCGCCTGCCGCCGGGGTGCTGACCGAGATACTCAAAGAGGAGGGCGACACCGTCGCGGTGGGCGAACGACTCGCGTTCATCAGCGACGGCGCGTCGGCGGCGTCGAGAACGACTCCCGCACCCGAGTCAGCGACGCCGCCGGCCGCTGCCGTGACGGTCGCCGCCCCGGAGCCCGAGGCAGGGACCGCCGCGCCGGCACCGTCGCCGTCGGTGGCATCGGCGGGCGAGAACACGGTGACCTCACCGGTCGTTCGGCGAATCCTCGAGGACGCCGGCCTCGACGCCGCGCGCGTGCCGGGCACCGGCCCGCGTGGCACCGTCACGCGGCGCGACGCCGAGCAGGCGGTCCTCCAGCAGCCGGTCGAGAGCGTCGTCGTGCCGGTCTCCAACGCCCGACGTCGCATGGCAGAGCACATGTCTGCCTCGGTCGCGACGTCCCCGCAGGCGTTCGTCGCCATCGAGGCCGACGCCACGGCGCTGCGTCGGCTCCGCGAGCTCGGGGACATCACGCACGACGGGGTGCACGTCGAGCCTTCGACGGTGGTGGCCCTCGCCGTCGTGCGCGCGCTGGGGGAGTTCGAGCTGCTGAACGC
>PLCI01000115.1 GCA_003135595.1 Acidimicrobiaceae bacterium
TCGCGCCCGGCGATCTCCTCGAGGCTTCGCCACGCCTGCACTCGGACTGGACGGAGCACGAGCATCGCAAAGTCGAACGGCTCGCCGAGCGGGTCCCATCCACGCGAGCTGATGTACTCGTCCACGAGGCGCCGCTCGGCGCTCGACCACGGAGCTACCGACGCAGTGGCGTCCACCATGACCACGTCTCGCAGGTCGCCGAATCCGAGCCGCGCCCGTCGCGTTGCCTCGGCATTGCGTGCCGTCACGCTCGAGGCAGGCGTGGCGCACACGATGAGTTCGGTGCCGACGGCAGCGAACGACAGCGGCACGAGATGCGGCACGCCGGACGGTGACGCGGTCGCGACCCAGACGTCCACCGCGGAAGCAAGGAGCGCCCGCACGTCGATGAGTCGTTCCTCGCGCGATCGCGACATGCCGGACGGTACCTCGACGGCTCGCGTCCAGCCACCGGCGGTGCCTCGCCACGCCGATAGCGTGGCCGCCGTGCGCGACGAACCGGTCACCGTCATCACGGGCGTCCCCGTGGATCCCGTCCAGCAGTTCCGCGGGCTCGGCCTGCCCGCCTGGGAGCCCGCGGGCGACTTCGGCGACATCGGCTACGAGGTCGCCGAAGGAATCGCGAAGATCACGATCCGTCGGCCCGAGCGCCGAAACGCGTTTCGTCCCCAGACACTGTTCGAGCTGGCAGACGCGTTCAGTCGAGCGAGGGACGACACCACTGTTGGCGCGATCATCTTCACGGGCGAGGGTCCCGACGCATTCTGCTCGGGCGGGGACCAGACGGTCCGAGGCAGCGACGGCTACCTGGGTGACGACGAGGTTGCCCAGCAGGGCGTCGGACGCCTCAACGTGCTGGACCTCCAGGTCCAGATCCGCCGACTGCCGAAGCCCGTGGTCGCCATGGTCGCGGGCTACGCGATCGGCGGAGGTCATGTGCTGCACCTCGTCTGTGACCTCACCATTGCCGCCGACAACGCGCGATTCGGCCAGACGGGTCCGCGGGTCGGCAGCTTCGACGCCGGCTACGGCTCGTCGCTCCTCGCGCGGACCATCGGGCTGAAGCGAGCCAAGGAGGTGTGGCTGCTCTGTCGGCAGTACGACGCGCAGACCGCACTCGCGTGGGGTCTCGTGAACGCCGTCGTGCCGCTCGGCGAGCTGGAGCACGAGACCGTGGCGTGGTGCCGACAGATGCTGACGCTGTCGCCGATCGCGCTCCGGATGTGCAAGGCGGGCTTCAATGCCGCCGACGACGGCCTGGCAGGGATCCAGCAGCTCGCGGGCGACGCGACGATGCTCTTCTACATGTCCGANNGGCGCGCGACCTCGGACGCTGCCCGCCTCGATCGTGCCGGTCGTCGTGGGCACGGCGGCCGCGCGACCCGCCCCGACGCTGTGGTTGCGCCTCGCGCTGTGCGGCGTGGTCGCGCTCGCGCTCCAGATCGGCACCAACTACGCGAACGACGTCGCCGACGGCGTGCGCGGCACCGATGAGCGACGCGTGGGACCACTCCGTCTCGTCGGCTCGGGGCTCGCCTCGCCTGCCGCGGTGCGGGCCGCTGCTGTCGCTGCCTACCTCGTCGCCGCGCTCGCAGGGTTGTGGCTCGCCGCGATCGTGACATGGTGGCTGCTCGCCGTCGGCGCCGCAGCGCTCGCTGCGGGCTGGGGCTACACCGGCGGGCCGCGGCCCTACGGGTACCGCGGGCTCGGCGAGCCGTTCGTCTTCGTGTTCTTCGGGCTCGTCGCGACCGCGGGAACCACCTACTGCATGCTCGGCCGTGTCACCGCCTTGGCCGTGCTCGCCGGCGCCTCGATGGGACTCTTCGCGTGCGCCCTGCTCGGTGCCAACAACCTCCGCGACATCGACGGGGACACGAGGTCCGGCAAGCGGACCATCGCGGTGCGGCTCGGGCGGCGCGGCGCTGGTCGCTGGTATGCGGCGCTGCTCGCGGGTGGCTTCGTCACCGCCGCGGGATGTGCGTCGTGGCGACTTGGCGCGCTCGCCGTCCTCGCCTCTGTGCCGCTCGCGGTCGCACCAGCTCGCGCGGCGCTGGGCGACGCGACCGGCGCCTCGCTCCTCGGCGTGCTCGCGCGCACCGCGCGGGTGCAGCTCGTCGCGGGCGCGCTGCTCGCGATCGGGCTCTGGGNNTCCAGGTGACAGACGTGCCCCGACCCAGGCACGACGGCGCAGGCGACCCCGCGACACGCCGCGGCGGTCGACGTCGCGACCGCGACGAAGGGATCGTCTCGAGCCCCTGCCAGCATCAGCACGGGACGCTCGAGGCGGACAAGGTCGTCGAGGAGCCACCGCTGCGTGCCGAGCGAGCACCGGCGCAAGCTGTCAGCGAGGCCGGCCGCCGTGTTGGACTTGCGTCCCTCGAGATCCGCCATCGAGCGCGGCAACGTCGCGAACAGGGGGTTCGCGAGCCAACGATCGAGGAAGGCGCCGACGTCGCCGCTTGCGAGGAGCTCGTCGGCGAGCGCGACGTCGCGCTCGAGTCGGCGCTCGCGCACGACGGGGTCCTCGATGCCCGTGGATGCCGACACGACGACCGTCGCGCGAAGGTTCGCGGGGGACTGGCACGCGGCGTGGAGCGCGACCCGGCCGCCCAGCGAGTAGCCGACGATGTCGAATGGTTCCCCGTCCGCGGCGTCGATGACGAGGGATGCTGTCTCCTCGAGGTCGCACGAGATCGACCTCGAGCCCCCGTGACCGGGGAGGTCGACGCAGATGGTCCTGCGTCCGGGTCCGAGCCGGTCAGCGAGAGGCGCCATCGACGAGCCCGTCTGTGTGAAGCCGTGGACGAGCACCACCGTCGTACCCTCGCCCGCTCGCACTGCAGCGAGGGGGGACATTGACCGCGAGCGTACCGTCAGGCGCTTCCGTCGCCGCCGCGCAAGCGGCGTTCTGCGCGTGCGCGCTCGACGAGTTCGCCCGCGGGGGCATGGCGGACCTCGTCGTGTGCCCCGGCTCGCGGTCGACCCCGCTCGTGCTCGCCGCACTCGAGACGCCTGCGATCCGGGTCCACGTGCGGCTCGACGAGCGCTCAGCGGGCTTCTTCGCGATCGGCCGCGCGCTCGCGACGGGGCTGCCGGTCGGCGTGGTTGTCACGTCCGGCACCGCCGCGGCGGAGCTCACCGCCGCGGTCGTCGAGGCGGACCTCGCCGGCGTCGGCATCGTGGTGGTCACCGCGGATCGCCCGCCCGAGCTGCGAGGCATCGGCGCGCCGCAGACCATCGACCAGGTGAAGCTCTACGGCAGCGCGGTCCGGCGCTACGAGGAGCCGGGTCCGATCAGACCGGATGACACGGCGTGGTGGCGCCCGTTCGCGTCGCGGCTCCTCGCCGCCGCCGTCGACGGGAGAGGGCCCGTGCACCTCAACCTCTCGCTCGTCGAGCCCCTCGACGCGCGCCCGGCGTCGATCCCCGAGGGGCGACCCGCAGGGGCGCCGTGGCGCAGGAGCCATGAGGGTTCGACCGACGCAGTCGAGCCGTTCGCTCGACTCACGGGTCAGCGCGGCCTGCTCATCGCGGGTCGTGGGGCCGGCGACCCTGCGTTGCTGACCGAGCTCGCCGCACTTCACGGCTGGCCGCTTCTGTGCGACCCGCTCTCCGGAGCCCGCCTCGAGCACCCCCATGTGATCGTGTCGTTCGACACGCTCCTTCGGGACCACGACGTCGCCGAGCTGCTGGCGCCCGAGGTCGTCGTCCTCCTCGGTGCGGCGCCGTCATCGAGGTCGCTCGCCGACGTGCTCGCGTCCTGGTCGCCGCGCGCGGTTGCGGTGTCGAGCTCCACGTCGCCGCCAGATCCCACAGGGATCGTGTCCGACCACGTCCTCGCATCACCCGCGTCATGGGTTCGCGCGGCCCTCGGCGTGCCGCCGCTCGGCTGTCCGAGCGAGCACCTGGAGCGCTGGCAGCTCGCCGACGCGGCGGTCCAGCGCACCTTCGACGAGCGATGCAGCGCCCAGCCCGACGAGCCCTCGGTCGCGCGACTGCTCAGCCGCGCGCTGAGCGGCGTCGCGCTCGTCGTGTCCAACTCGATGCCGGTGCGCGACCTCGAGACCTTCGGCGCACGGTCGGCGTCGCCTCCGCGCGTGCTCGCCAATCGCGGCGCCAACGGGATCGACGGAGTCGTGTCCACCGCGCTCGGCGTCGCGTCGACGAGCCGAGCGGTGGGGCTGCTCGGCGACCTCGCCTTCCTTCACGACGCCGGGTCGCTCGCCGACGGTGTCGGCGAGTACGGAGGAAGCTGCGTGCTCGTGGTTGTCGACAACCGAGGCGGCGGGATCTTCTCGTTCCTGCCGCAGTACAGGTCCGTGCCGCGCGACCAGTTCGAGCGGGTGTTCGGGACGCCGCCGACGGCGTCCGTCGCGTCCGTCGCCTCGGGGTACGGCGCGGAGGTCCGAGCAGTGAAGGACCTCGAGTCGCTGCGCCTTGGCGTGCTCGAGGGTCTCGGCGTCCAGGGCGTGACGGTCGTGATCGCCGAGGTGCCCGACCGCACGCGCAACGTCGAGGTGCACAAAGAGCTCACCGATCTCGCCATCCGGGCCGCCAAGGGCGCGCTCGGCGCGTAGCGGGCCCCGAGGACGACCGAGTTGACCGCCACCGTCCAGACGACCGTGACGAGCGGCTCGGCCGTGCTCGCGATCCTGCTCGCGCTCGCGGCGGGGCTGCTCTCGTTCTTCTCGCCCTGCGTCCTGCCCCTCGTGCCCGGCTACGTCGCGTTCCTCGGCGGCTCGACGGGTGCGGGCGCGGCGGTCACGCCCGCGCCGCGCAGGGGGCGGACGATCGCGGGCGCCGTCGCGTTCGTCGTCGGCTTCTCGTTCGTCTTCGTGTCGCTCGGCACGGTCTTCGGCGGCGTCGGCCAGTCGCTCAAGACCCACTCGAGCCTGTATGACGCGCTGTTCGGTGCGATCACGATCGTGCTCGGCCTCTTCTTCGCGGGCTGGCTGCCCCGCTCGTCGGTCCTCAACCGAGAGGTGAGGGTCCACTGGCTCCCGAGCGCGACGGTCGGCGGGGGTCTCGTGCTCGGCGTCCTGTTCGGCGTGAGCTGGACACCGTGCACCGGTCCGACGCTCGCCGCCATCCTCAGCCTCTCGGGGGCGACACCCGGCGCGTCGGCATGGCGCGGCGCGCTGCTCGCCTCGGTGTACTGCATCGGGCTGGGCCTGCCGTTCCTCGTCGCGGCGATCGCGGCGGACACCATGGCGTCGATCTCCGGCTTCGCGCGCCGGCACACGCGTCTGTTGCTCCGCGTCGGCGGTCTGATGCTCGTTGCCATCGGCGTCCTCGAGGTGACGGGGACGTGGGCGACATGCGTGCAGTGGCTCCAAGACCACGTGTTCAGCTCGTTCACGTCGCCGATCTGAGGTGGCGGCGACACGTCGTCGGCGTCGAGACCCGAAGCGACCCTCTGGCAGACTGAACCGATGCCGACGCTCACCGAGGACCTCCGGTTCCGTGGCGTCATCCATCAGGTCACCGACGAGGCGATCTTCGAGCGTCTCGACAAGGGGAGTGTGACTGCCTACATCGGCTTCGACCCGACGTCGCGGAGCCTGCACGTCGGGAACCTCCTGCAGCTCGTCACGCTTCGGCGGCTCCAGCTCGCGGGGAACCGTCCGCTGGTCGTCGCCGGCGGCGGGACCGGCGTCGTCGGCGATCCCGGCGGGCGCCTCGACGAGCGCCAGCTCCTCGGTGACGCCGAGCTCGCCTCGAACATCGCCGCGGTCCGCGAGCAGCTCACGAGATACCTCGACTTCTCCGAGGCCGCGGGGGAGCGTGCCGCGCTGCTCTTGGACAACGCCACGTGGCTCCGGCACCTTCCCCTGCTCGAGTTCCTCCGCGACGTCGGGAAGCACTTCACGGTCAACCAGATGATCGCCAAGGAATCGGTCCGCTCACGCCTCGAGCGCCCCGACGTCGGGATCTCGTTCACCGAGTTCAGCTACATGCTGCTCCAGGCCTACGACTTCCTCCGGCTCCACGTCGACCACGGCTGCGACCTGCAGCTGGGCGGCTCGGACCAGTGGGGCAACATCACGATGGGCGTGGAGTACGTCCGCAAGATCACGGGCGACCTCACCTACGGGGTCACGACCCCCCTGCTCACCAAGGCCGACGGGACGAAGCTGGGCAAGAGCACGCTCACCGACGAGAAAGTCTGGCTCGATCGCTCCCTCACGTCGCCCTTCGAGCTCTACCAGTTCTTCTTGAACATCGAAGACGAGATGGTGGGCGCGATGTTGCGACTCCTCACGTTCCTCGAGCACGACGAGATCCTCGAGCTCGAGCGCCAGACGACTGAGGCACCCGAGGCACGATTGGCACAGCGCAAGCTGGCATTCGGACTCGTCGCGTTCGTCCACTCCGAGACCGACGCCGCCGAGTCGGTCGCGACCTCAGAGGCCCTCTTCAACGAGTCCATCGCGAGCCTCGATCTCTCGACGCTCGAGGCGGTCACCGCGGACGCCCCCTCGACGACCGTCGGCAAGGAGTCGCTCGTCGGCGGGCTGCGTGTCGTCGAGCTCCTGTCGATGACCGGCGTGTGCGCGTCGCTCGGCGAGGCTCGACGCGCGATCAGCCAGGGCGGGATCTACGTCAACAACCGGCGCGTTGCAAGCGACGATGCGACCATCGGCGTCCAGGACCTCCTGCACGACCGCTACCTGCTGCTGCGGCGGGGAAAGCGGCACCCGCACGTCGTCGTCGCACGATGAGCTGGCGAGCGATGGGGGCAGCCGTGTGCGCGGGCGTGCTGCTGTGCGCGTGCTCGTGGGTGCCGCCCGCGACCGCGACGTCCAACTGGAACAAGTCGTCGTTGTTCGCGCAGGGCGCGGGCGACCTGCTCTACGACTACTCCCAGGTGCGCGTGGCGGTCGACCACCACGCCACGGCGAAGGCGGTCAGGACCTACTGCGCGTATCTCTTCACCGACGCGAACAACGAGAACACCGACATACTCCCGACACCGGACGCCCAGCTCACGAACCTGCTGTCGACCGCAGAGGACGGTTTCATCCACGCTGCGGCCCAGTGCATGGGCAACCCCGGTGACCAGACCGTGCAGCGATTGGTCCTCGCCGAGTGCCGGGTCGCCATCGGCTCGCTCGTGGCCGCCGTGCTGCGAGACGAGGCCGTCACCGGCACGCCGCTGGGGGTGAAGGGCATCTCGTGACCCCTCTCAGCTTCGCCGACGATACCGACGGCGCCCGACGACGGCGATTGCTCTGGTCGATGCCGACGGGCATCTACGTGGTCGGCTCGACGGGCGGCACCAAGGGGCCCTACAACCTCATGACCCACAGCCTCGCTGTCCAGGTCGCGACCGAGCCGTGCGTGGTCGCGCTCGCGATCGACGTCACGGCGCTCACGCACGGCAACCTCGAGGCGACCGGGGTCGCGACGCTCTCGGTGCTTCGCCGAGACCAGCGCGACCTGGTCCGGCGATTCGTGAAGCCCGTCTCCGAAGTCGAGCTCGACGAGCGGGGTCGACCGCGGACCATGGCGGGCGTCGAGGTCCTTGTCGCCGCCTCGGGTGCGCCGTGTCTCGCCGATGCCGCGGGGTGCCTCGACCTCGGCGTCGTCGACAAGGTCGCCTTTGCGAGCCACACGCTGTTCTGCTGCGAGGTGCGCGCCGTCGCGGTCGCCGCCGAGGTCCTGGAGGGACCGGCGTCGGCGCATCACGCCGCCATCCTCCGCATGGAGGACACCAAGATGAACTACGGCGGTTAGTCCGCCTCGGCGCTCGGCCGCAGGTCGACGCGCAGGGTCAGGATGCCGTCGTCCAGCTCGGCG
>PLCI01000134.1 GCA_003135595.1 Acidimicrobiaceae bacterium
GTCTGCCCCGAGCACATCAAGATCACCGACAACGCCATCATCCCGATGAAGGAACGGGTCGTCGATGCCCACTACGACCCCGTGGCGTGGCTCGGCCGAGTCGTGCGGCGCAAGAAGGTGCGCTCGGCTGACGAGGCGTCCGCGCCGCCCGTGCCCTAGTGCCCGCCGCGCTGTTCACTGATGAGTGGCTGGCCGAGTGCAATCGCGCGCTCGCCAACCTGGACGTGCCGCGCGCGTCCGCTGACCGGCTCGTCGTCACCGAGCTGGTCGCGAACGCACCGCCGGGCCGACACGGCGCGATCACACTCGTCGCCGATGCCGCCGGCGTGCGCCTCGCCGCAGGCGACGACCCCGCCGCCTCGGCGTGGCTCTCGGTCTCGATGTCGGACGCCGAGGCGCTGCACGCCGGAGCACTCGACCCCGCCCGAGCGCTCATCGAGGGCCGCATCCGGATCCGGGGCGACTTCCGCGCGGTCGTCGACGCGGTCGGGCTGCTCGCCGCGGCGCACGACTTGCTGCGGGTGCGCTGACGCCGCCTGAGCGCGCGTGCTCAGAACGGCGGTGCGGGGTCGTACTGGATGATGCGACGGACCTGGCGCGCACTGTCCGGCGAGGCGAGGCGCGCGACCAGGTGCAGGGCCATGTCGATTCCCGCGGACACGCCTGCGGCGGTGACGGTGTCCCCGTCGTCGACGAACCGCACGTCGCGGCGCACGTCGATCGAGGGATCGAGCGACGCCAGGTGCTCGAGCGACGCCCAGTGCGTTGTCGCCGGGCGGCCCGACAGCAGGCCCGCTGCGGCAAGGACCAGCGAGCCGGTGCAGACCGACGCAACGAGCGGCACCGTCGCGCGCATCGACCGCACCCACTCGAGGTGTGCTTCGTCGGCGAGCAGTGGTCGCGTGCCCTGCCCGCCGGGATAGACGAGCACGTCGAGCTCGGGTGCGTCCTCGACGGCGAGGTGGGGCCGTAGGGCGAGGCCCTTGGCGCCGCGGACCTCGTCGCCGCCAAATGCCATCGTGGTCACGGACCAGCCGTCCTCAGGCAGGTGGGTGGACCAGGCGCCGAAGACCTCGTAGGGGCCGACCGCGTCGAGCTCCTCGAACTGGTCGAAGAGGAAGATGCCGATCCGGCGAGCCCCCGCTGGCATCGAGCCAGCCTGCCACCGGCGTGCATCCCCGGCCGACCAGTCGGCGCCAGCAGCCAGATTCTCCTTCCCGTCCGAGACCACCCGGGTCTATTGTTCGGGGGTGGCTCGCGAGTGCCCCGCAGCGTCCGCCAGCGATCGCCGGAGGACTCCCCGCGCTGCCCCTCCGATCCGCCGCCGCCCCTCGTGCACGGTCGCCGTGCACCGCGTCTTCGCCCGGAACGCTCACCGCGCCGCCGGCACACGTGCCCGTTCGCTGCCGACCAGGTGCGTCAACTCGATCTGAAAGTGCAATGGGAAGCTGAGAAGGGAGCGCAATGACCGCAACGGTTGTCAATGACCACTTCTTGCTGAGGTACCGAGCGCTGATGGATGCCGAGGACCAGGCGTTCGACGAGCTGGAGCATGCCTGCGAGGACGGCGACGGGCCGCACTTCATCGAGGAGATGGGGATCTGGATGACCGCGCTGCGGGCGAAGCTGACGTTCCTTGAGCGATCGGGGTTCGAAGTCCCCGCTGCCTGAGCTCCCCACCTCGGCGCGCGTGACCCGCGCCGAGCGCACCCCGATTGGCGGCGGCGGCGTCCACGACCGAGACGTGGTTGCGGTCGATGACGTCCCGCTGTTGGAGGACGACCTCTCCGCACCTGGTCTGATCCAGCCTGGCGCGGGCATGATGCCACTGCAGCTCGACGGTGCGACTCCCGAGGTCGCGGTCCTGTGCTTCTTCCAAGAGGTCCTCGAGACACTCGAGGCGCGTGGGCGGGCCCGACGGGTGGGACGACTCGTGAGCGAGATCGGTCCCAACCCGCTGTACGTGGTCGAGGTGGGAGACAGCGAGGTGCTCGTCGTGCACCCCGGCGTGGGCGCCCCGCTCGCCGCGGGGATGCTCGAGGAGGTCATCGCCCTCGGCTGCACGCGGATCGTCGCGTGCGGCGGAGCCGGCGCGCTTCGTGACGACCTCGTCCTCGGCCACGCCGTCGTCGTCGACGCCGCGGTCCGCGACGAGGGCACGTCGTACCACTACCTACCGGCGTCGCGGGTGGTCTCGGCCGACCCGCACGGCGTCTCGGTGCTCGTGAGCCTGCTCGAGGAGCGACAGGTCCCGTTCCTCGTGGGCATGTCGTGGACGACCGATGCCTTCTACCGCGAGGCGCGTCCGCGGATCGACCGACGGGTCGCCGAGGGGTGCCTGACCGTCGAGATGGAGGCGGCGGCATTCATGGCGGTGGCCCGTTTCCGAGGCGTCCGCTTCGCGCAGCTGCTCTACGCGGGCGACTCCGTCGCTGGGGAGTCCTGGGACGAGCGCGGCTGGAACCGGGCCCAGTCGATCCGAGAGGCGCTCTTCGAGCTCGCCCTCGAGGGCGCCCTCAGGCTGTGACGGTCGCCGTTACCTAGAGCCGATCAGGCCGAGCGCGACCACCTCGTCTCGCTCGGAGAGCAGCTCGTCGGTCGTCAGCTTGATCTTCTCCTGTGCGAACGCGCTGTGCTCGAAGCCCGGCTTGACGGTCCATGCCCCGAGCCCGTCGGCGACGATCGGGAAGCCGAACTGGAGCCCCTCGGGCACCCCGTACTCCCCCGCCGAGCAGACCGCGACCGACGTGCAGCAGTCCGTGGGCGTCGGGTGGGTGAGCGAGACCACCGAGTCGATCGCGGCGTTCGCTGCGGAGGCCGCCGAGGAGGCCCCGCGCGCCTCGATGATGGCGGCTCCACGCTTCTGCACGGTCGTGAGGAACTCGCCCTGGAGCCACGCGTCGTCGCCGATCGCGAGCGTCGCGGGCTTGGCGGCGATCGTCGCGTTCTCGAAATCGGGGAACTGGGTTGCGGAGTGGTTGCCCCAGATCGCCAGGTTGCGCACGTCCGAGACGCCGACACCGGCGCGAGTGGCGAGCTGGGACTCGGCACGGTTCTGGTCGAGTCGGGTCATGGCGAACCAGCGCTCCGCGGGCACGTCCGGCGCCGCGCTCCGCGCTATAAGGCAGTTCGTGTTGCACGGGTTGCCGACGACGAGCACGCGGACGTCGCTCGCGGCGTGAGAGGCGATCGCCTCACCCTGGGGCTTGAAGATCCCCCCGTTGATGCTGAGCAGGTCCCCGCGCTCCATGCCCGCCTTGCGCGGCACCGAGCCGACCAGCAGCGCCCAGCTCGTGCCGTCGAAGGCCGCGGCAGGGCTGCTGGTGGCCTCGACGCCGACGAGCAACGGGAACGCGCAGTCCTCGAGCTCCATGACGACGCCCTCGAGCGACTTCATCGCGGGCTCGATCTCGAGCAGTCGCAGCACGACCGGCGTGTCGGTGCCGAGCAGCTGGCCCGAGGCGATCCGGAACAGCAGCTGGTAGCCGATCTGGCCGGCCGCGCCGGTGACGGTGACGTGGACGGGACGAGATGCCATTGGTGCTCCTTCAGACGTGACGATCAGAGGCGGTCGACGATGGCGCTCGCGAACTCGGAGCACTTGACCTCAGTCGCGCCGTCCATGAGGCGCGCGAAGTCGTAGGTGACGATCTTGTCGGCGATGGTCGCCTCGAGGGCGCGGACGATCGATGTGGCGGCGTCGAACCAGCCGAGGTGCTCGTACATGAGCACGCCGCTCAGCAGCACGGACCCCGGATTGACCTTGTCCAGACCCGCGTACTTGGGAGCGGTCCCGTGGGTCGCCTCGAACACGCCATGCCCCGTCACGTAGTTGATGTTCGCGCCGGGAGCGATGCCGATCCCGCCCACCTGGGCCGCGAGCGCGTCGGAGAGGTAGTCGCCGTTGAGGTTCGGCGTCGCGATCACGTCGAACTCGGACGGGCGGGTGAGCACCTGCTGCAGCGTGATGTCAGCGATCGCGTCCTTCACGAGCAGCCTGCCCTCGGGCTTGCCGTCGCAGTCGTCCCAGCCGACCGCTCGTCCCTGGAACTCGTCGCGCACCAGCTCGTAGCCCCAGTTCATGAACGCACCCTCGGTGAACTTCTGGATGTTGCCCTTGTGGACCAGGGTGACGGACTCCCGGCCGTGCGAGAGCGCGTAGTTGACGGCCGCTCGGACGAGCCGCTTGGAGCCGAACTCACTCATGGGCTTGATGCCGATGCCCGAGCCCTCGCGGATCTTCCAGCCGAACTGCTCGATGAGGTAGTCGCGCAGTTTCTCGGCCTCGGGCGTGCCCGCCTCGACCTCCATGCCCGCGTACACGTCCTCGGTGTTCTCCCGGAAGATGACCATGTCGACGAGCTCGGGTCGCTTGACCGGCGACGGGACGCCCTCGAACCAGCGCACCGGGCGGAGGCAGACGTACAGGTCGAGCAGCTGTCGCAGCGCCACGTTCAGGCTCCGGAAACCCCCGCCGATCGGCGTGGTGAGCGGGCCCTTGATGCCGATCAGGTGGGTTCGGAACGCCTCCACGGTCGCATCGGGCAGCCAGTCCCCGGTCTCGTCGAACGCCTTCTGGCCCGCCAGGACCTCCTTCCAGGCGACGGACTTGCCGCACTTCTTCGCGGCGGCGTCCAGCACGAGCTTGGCGGCCGGCCAGATGTCCACACCGGTGCCGTCGCCCTCGATGAAGGGGATCACCGGTTCGTCGGGGACACGCAGCGAACCGTCGGGTCCCATCGAGATGATGTCAGCCATCAGCCCAGCCTAGGCCAGTCGTTTTCAGCGTCCTGAGGGCGCTGGACGGTGGCGACCAGCACGGGCCGATGTCGCCGACACGCGGCGCTATGGAAGGATCGCGCGGTGGCTTGCAGGAATCGTCGCGGGCGCGCCGCCTCGGCGATCACGCTGGTCGTCGCCATCGCCGCACTCGGGGTCGTGACGATCCGGACGGGCTCGGTCCCGACCGGGCACCGTGCGTCCACCGCGCGCGTCGAGCTCGTCGCCCAGTCGATCGCGATCGCCGCGCTCGCGTCGAGCACGCCGCCCACGACCGCCTCGTGCCTCGCTAAGTCCGGGAACAAGGACGCGTGCTACGACCCCGCCCAGCTCCGCATCGCCTACAACCTCGCACCGCTCTATGCGGCCGGCGTCCAGGGCCAGCGCCAAACGATCGTCATCGTGGACTGCTACGGCTCGCCCACGATCGCCGCGGACCTCGCTTCATTCGACTCGGCGTTCGGACTGCCTGCGCCCCCGTCGTTCAAGATCATCCGGCCAGCGGGACCGATCCCGGCATTCAGCCCGTCGGGCAAGGACCGCCAGGGCTGGGCGCTTGAGACCTCCCTCGACGTCGAGTGGGCGCACGCGCTCGCACCAAAGGCGTCGATCCTTCTCGTCGAGACTCCCACCGACGAGGTCGAGGGCACCTCTGGGTTCCCTGACATCGTTCGCGCGGAGAAGTTCGTCATCGCGAAGCGGCTGGGCACCGTCATCAGCCAGAGCTTTGGTGCAACCGAGCAGACCTTCTCCTCGTTCAAGCAGCTCTCACCGCTGCGGAGTGCCTTCCTCGCGGCCGCCAAGGCGAAGATCACCGTGCTCGGGGCCTCCGGCGACCTCGGAGCGACGGACTTCGAGACCGACGCCAAGACGATCTACCCCTATCGCGTGACGAGCTGGCCGGCGGGCGACCCGCTCGTCACCGCCGTCGGAGGCACGAAGCTCAACCTCAACGACCAGGGGACGCCGACCAGCCCCGCCGTCGCGTGGAACGACACCTACTCGCACAACCCGCCCAATCCCGCAGCCTCCGGCGGCGGGCGGTCCATCTTCTTCACCCGACCTTCGTACCAGAAGTCGGTCAGCTCGGTGACCGGTGCACGCCGTGGCGTGCCGGACATCGCCATGAGCGCCGCGTGCTCGGGGCTCGTCGACGTGTACGCCTCCTTCCTGGGTCAGGGCTCGCCGTGGACCCCCATGTGCGGGACGAGCGAGGCGTCGCCCCTGTTCGCAGCGATCGTCGCGCTGAGCGACCAGGAGGCCGGGCACGGCCTCGGGTCGATCAACCCCGCCCTCTACGCCCTGCCTGGCACCCCGTCCAACGGCCTCGTCGCGGTGACCTCCGGCAACAACACCGTCGGGTTCAAGAACGGCACCTCGAATGTCGTGACGGTCACCGGGTTCCAGGCGAGCGCCTCGTACAACCTCGTGACGGGGCTCGGCACGATCGACGCGGCGAAGTTCGTGCCCGCGCTCGTGCGCGAGTGGAAGCTGCTCAACCCGAAGGGCTGACCCTCAGCTCTTCAGTCGCGCCACGATCTCGCGCGTCGCCGTCGAGCGGTTGAGCGTGTAGAAGTGCAGGCCCGGCGCCCCCGCCTCGAGCAGCGCGGCGCACAGCTCGGTCGCAGCGGAAATACCCGCCTCGCGCACCGCGGCCGGACCCTTGCCCGCAGCCGCCTCGAGGCGCGCCTGCAGCCAGTCGGGCACGTGTCCTCCCATGCCCCGCATGGTGGCAACCGATGCCACCGTCGTGACCGGCATGATCCCGGGAAGCACGGGCTTGTCACTGCCCAAGTCGGCAAGCTCGTCGACGAGCCGGCGCCACTCGTCGGACTCGAAGAACAGCTGGGTCACCGCGAAGTCCGCGAGCGCGAGCTTGGCAGCCAGCCGCCGGCGATCCGTCGTGAGATCGGGCGAGTCAGGATGCCCCGAGGGCTGGGCAGCCACCCCGATGCAGAACTCCCCCACGGTGCGTGCGAGCGCCACCAGCTCGTCGGCGTGGCGCAGCTCGCCGACGGCGCCGCTCGCGGGGTCGGCGTCGCCGCCGAGCAGCATCAGGTTCTCGACGCCCGCGTCGCGGTAGTCCCCAAGGATCGACCTGAGCTCGTCGCGCGTGTGGTGCACGCAGGTGAGATGCGCCATGGGCTCCATGAGGCCCTCGTCGTGCAGGCGACGGACGAGGCGGAAGGTGCGCTCCCGTGATGAAGCGCCGCCTCGATACGTGACCGACACGAAGTTCGGCGCGAGCCCCGCGAGCTCGTCGAGCGCCGTCGCGAGCCGCTGCTCCTCGGTGTCGTTCTTCGGGGGGAAGAACTCGAACGAGGTGGTCCTCCCCGCCGAGAGCAGGTCGTCGACGCGCACCTACCCGGCCCGCCGCTCGGCCGCCGTGACCGCGTTCGACAGCAGCATGGCCCGCGTCATCGGGCCGACGCCCCCGATTCGAGGCGTCACCCAGCCCGCGACGCCGGCGACGTCGTCGGCGACGTCGCTCAGCAGTCGGCGCCCTGCCCACGTGGTGCCGGCGCCGACCACGGCAGCCCCCGGCTTGATCATCTCGGACGTGACGAGGCCCGCCCGTCCTGCCGCCGCGACGACGACGTCGCCGGTGGCGACGATGCTCGCGAGATCCTGGACGCCTGTGTGCACGACGGTGACCGCGGCGTTGCACCCCGGGCGCTTTGTCGCGAGGAGCAGGGCGAGCGGTCGTCCGATCGTGAGCCCCCGTCCGATCACGACGACGTGACGCCCCTCGACGGGGACCGAGTACGCGGCGAGCAGCGCGACGATGCCGGCGGGCGTGCACGGCAGGACGCGCGGCACGCCCTGGACGAGTCGCCCAAGGTTCACGGGGTGCAGCCCATCGACGTCCTTGTCAGGATCGACGGCGAACAGCGCCGCCTCTTCGTCGAGGCCACCGGGCAGCGGCACCTGGACCAAGAAGGCGTCGACGGACGGGTCCTCGTTGAACGAGCGAACCGCTTCGTGCACGTCGCGCTGGGTGGCCTCGCTGCCGAGGTGCACGTGGTGCGAGGCGATCCCGACCTCGGCGCAGTCCTCGTGCTTGAGCGCCACGTAGCGAGCGGACGGCACGTCGTCGCCGACGAGGATCGTCCCGAGCCCGACGGTGCGGCCCGCGGCGCCCAGCGCCTTCACCCGGACCGCGATCTCGGACTTCATCTGCTGGGCGAGGCGCTCGCCGTCGAGGAGGGTGGCAGTCATGGTCTCCTAGTGGCGGAAGTGGCGCTCGGAGGTGAACACCATGGCGATCCCGGCTCGATCGGCAGCTGCGATCACGTCGGCGTCCTTGATCGAGCCGCCCGGCTGGACGACCGCCGTCACGCCAGCGGCGGCGAGGGCCTCCAGGCCGTCGGGGAACGGGAAGAACGCGTCGGACGCCGCAGCCGCGCCCTTCGCTCGCTCGCCCGCCTTTGCCGCGGCAAGCTGGGCGGGGACGACGCGCGACTGCTGACCCGCCCCGATGCCGACGGCGACCCCGTCGCGGGCGATCACGATGGCATTCGAGGAGGTGCGTGCGCAGACCCGCCAGGCGACGACCAGGTCGGCGAGCTCCGCGGCGGTGGGCGCGCGCGAGGTCACGACCTCCCAGGAGGTCGGGTCAGACTCGAATCGATCGGCGTCCTGGACGAGGGCCGAGTCGCCGATCGTGCGGATCGACCACGTCGGCTCGCCGGGAGCGGGCGCGCTCAGCAGGCGCGTCGCCTTCCGGCGTGCGACGAGCAGCGCCCGCGCGTCGTCGGTGATCGAAGCTGCGATGACGACGTCGGCCTGGGGGCCGCCGGCGATCGCCGTCGCCACCACGCCGTCGATCTCGCCCGTGACAGCGACAACTCCCCCGAAGGCGCTGAGCTCGTCGGCGCCGAGCGCCAGGCGGTAGGCCTCGGCGACGTCGTCGGCGACCGCGGCGCCACACGCGTTGGCGTGCTTGACGATCACCGCCGCGACGCGGCCGGTGTCGCCTCCCAGCTCGTGGGCGAGACGCCATGCTGCGTCGGCGTCGAAGAGGTTGAGGTAGCTGAGCGCGCTGCCCGCGTGCTGGACGACGTGGTCCCAGAACGTCGCGTGCCCCTGGATCCGGTACCGCGCACCCCGCTGGTGGGGGTTCTCCCCGTATCGCAGTGGCTGTGCCAGCTCCAAGGTGAGGTGCACCGACTCGGGCAGCCCGTCCGGGCGCGCGACGTCGGTGTCGAACCACTCGACGATCGCCGCGTCGTAGGCAGCCGTGTGCGCGAAGGCGGTCCTCGCGAGCCGCACGCGAGTCGGCGAACACAACTGGCCCGCCTCGCGCAGCTCGGCGAGGACCGAGTCGTAGTCGGCGGGATCGACGACCACCCCCACGTGCGCGTGGTTCTTCGCGGCCGCGCGCACCATGGTCGGGCCGCCGACGTCGATCAGCGCGATCGAGGGGTCCGACGAGAACGGATACAGGTTGCACACGACGAGGTCGATCGGGGCGATGTCGTGCTTCGTGAGGTCCGATCGGTGCGAGTCGTCGTCGAGGTCCGCGAGGATCCCCGCGTGCAGCGCGGGGTGCAGCGTCTTCACCCGGCCGCCGAGCATCTCGGGCCACCCGGTGAGGTCCTCCACCGCGCGGTGCGCGATGCCCGCCTCGTCGAGCGCGGCGGCGGTGCCTCCTGATGCGACGAGCTCGACGCCGAGATCCGCCAGGCCCCCGGCGAACGCCACGAGCCC
Source organism: Acidimicrobiaceae bacterium (assembly GCA_003135595.1). Taxonomy (GTDB): domain Bacteria; phylum Actinomycetota; class Acidimicrobiia; order Acidimicrobiales; family RAAP-2; genus Palsa-459. The sequence goes on from PLCI01000134.1 coordinate 9,490, forward strand.
GCGCTTGTCCCAGACGCTCAGCAGCGCTCTCATTGTGACGCCTCTCGTGCGATCGTCGCGATCGACGCCGGCTCCTCGCCACGCGAGAGCGCCTCGAGCACCGCTTGGATCGTTGCTGGGTACAGCTCGCGCTCGGCAGCCTTGATGCGCTCGTGCAGGCTCGACTCATCGTCGCCGGGCGCTATCTCGACGGTCACCTGGCGAAGGATCGGACCATCGTCGAGCTGCTCGGTCGCAACGTGCACGGTGCAGCCCGTCGTCGTCGCGCCTGCGGTGAGTGTGTCGCGAACCGGGTGCCATCCGCGGAACGCCGGCAGCAGCGACGGATGGGTGTTGAGCACCCGACCCTCGTACGCCCCGAAGAACGAGGCCGAGAGGATCGTGCCGAAGCCCGCCATGCACACGAGCTCGATGCCCCTGATCCCGAGGTCGAAGACGAGCTCGTCGGTGAAGTCCTGCCGATCGAAGTCGGGACCGAAGCCGCCGAACTCCTGGCGGTCGATCGTGACCGTGTCGACCCCCCGGCCCGTCGCGATCGAGACCGCCTTGCAGGGTCGGTCCGCCACGACGACGTCGACGGCGATCGACGCGTCGAGGATCGCCTCAAGGACGGTTCCTGCGCCGGAGACAAGCACGGCAATCCCCACGTCACGCCTACAGGGCTCGGACGATGTCGACCATGCGCTCGCCGGCCTCCGTGGGGTTCCGCGCGACGGTCACGCCGGCATCGGC